>JAGHBX010000279.1 GCA_021160785.1 Planctomycetota bacterium
ACATTGAAGGCGTTGATCGTCGACGGCCAGAACAACAACAACTGGAAAGCCACGACGCCGGTGCTAAAGCAGTTGCTGGAAGGGACGGGGCTGTTTGTCGTGGACGTGGCGACCAGCCCCGGCAAAGGTCAGCCTATGGACAGCTTCAAGCCGGACTTTGCAAAATACAATGTGGTCGTAGCAAATTATACCGGCGACGAATGGTCCACTGAGACAAAGGCGGCATTCGAAAAATACATTGCAGGCGGCGGCGGACTGGTGATTTACCATGCAGCCGACAACGCTTTTCCGAAGTGGAAGGAATGGAATGAAATGATCGCCCTGGGCGGCTGGGGAGGAAGAAACGAAAAATCCGGTCCGATGGTTCGCTATCGCGACGGGATGATGGTTTTCGATAATACGCCCGGCAGGGGCGGTTCTCACGGCCCGCAGCATGAGTTCCAGATTGTTACCCGAAACGGCGACCATCCGATCACCGCGGGTCTGCCGGAAAAATGGATGCACGCAAAAGACGAACTCTACAGCATGCTTCGCGGACCTGCAAAGAACATCACACTATTAGCGACGTCCTTTGCCGACAAGGAAAAAGGCGGCAGCGGCGAGAATGAGCCGATACTGTTCACTGTCAGTTACGGCAAGGGCAGGATATTCCACACGGTCCTGGGTCATGCCACCGACCAGTTGAAGTGTGCGGGCTTCATCTTCACCTTCCAGCGAGGCGCCGAATGGGCGGCCACCGGCCGGGTGACACAGACCGACATACCTGACGATTTTCCCACAGCCGACGCCGTAAGCCTGCGGACAAAAAGCAATGCCAAACTGCCCGCCGACTACGGAAAAGAGATCGTCACATGGGAATCCGACAAGGACCGCCAGGCATTAGCGGCGATCGAGGAAGACATCCGCAACGCCATGCCCCAGCGATTGCTGAGGATCGAGACTGCACTCCTAAAGGCCTTGAGCAATCCCAGGTGCACCTATGCAGGCAAACAATGGGTATGCAGAATGCTCCGGCGAATGGGCTCAGCCCAGTCGGTGCCGACGCTTGCCGCGTTGCTCTCCGACAAGAAGCTCTCGCACATGGCGAGGTTTGCCCTGCAGGATATGCCCGCTCCCCAAGCAGGCGCCGCACTCCGCAAGGCGCTAAATGAACTCGCCGGCGACCTCAAGATCGGCATCGTCGGCTCTTTGGGGCTGCGAGGCGATCAACAGGCCGTGGCGCAAATCATACCGCTGATGAAGAGCGACAACAAGATGATGGCGCAGGCGGCGATCAAGGCGCTAAGCCATATCGCCGGTCGCCAGGCGGGAATGGCGCTGTCGCGAACCGAAGTCGCCGATGACCTCAAGATGCTCAAGGACGACGCGCTTTTGATGTGTGCCGACAGGGTCCTCGCCAGAGGCATGACGGATATTGCCGCGTCGATATACACCCCGATGACAGCCAAAGGCAAGCCGGTATTCATTCGTATCGCCGCCTACCGCGGGCTCATCCTGGCCCGGAAGGAAAACGCCGCGTCCACGATAGTCACACTCTTAAAGGACGATAACGTTGACCTTCAGCGAGCCGCCGGCAAGTTCATCGTCGAAATGCCCGGCACAGAAGCCACGAAATCATTCGCCTCCCAGCTCCCGTCGCTGCCGACGGCAACACAGGTCATCCTCATAAGCGCCCTTGAAAGTCGAAACGACAAGGCCGCGGCGGCTGCAATTGCACGTGCAGCCAAAAGCACCGATCAGGCGGTAAACATTGCCGCCGTAAAGGCGCTTGCGACACTTGGCGATGCGTCGAGCATTCCGCTGTTAGCCCGCCTGAGCACAAATGCAGGCGATCTCGGTAAAGAAGCGATAAAGAGCCTGACTCGCCTCAGCGGCGACGGCGTAAGCGCCGCACTGATAAAGACCGCTGAACGCCCCGGCGACAACGCTGTGCGAAGCAACATTATCGACGTGCTCGTCGCCCGAAGGGAAGCGGGCGCCTTAGGCTCCCTCATCAAGGTAGCCGCCGACCGAAATCCCAATGTTCGCACCGCCGCCTACAAGGCGATTGGAACATTGGGCGGCAAGGATGAACTCGCTAAGGTCGTCGGAATGTTGATTGCCAACAAGGATTCTTCCGAGCGAGGCGCTCTGGAACGGGCATTGAATTCAATTGCCGGCAGATTGGGCCCGGATGACGCCGGCGCAGTCATTGCCGGCCTGCGAAGAGCCGACACTGACGCCCGCGCCAGACTCATAAGCGTTCTGTCGCGCATAGGCGGCAGCAAGGCGCTGGCGGCGATTCGTTATCAGCTAAAGCGATCCGACGGCGACATCAGAAAAGCCGCGATCCGTGCGATGGCCGCATGGAGCGATCCCGAACCGCTTGAGGATCTCCTGACAGCGGCAAAAACCGAATCGGACACAAGCACGCAGATTATCGCCCTTCGCGGGTACATCAAGTTGGCCTCCCGACCGGCAAATCGCTCGGCAGCCGATTCCGTAAAACTCCTCGCCCGCGCATTAGACGCAGCCAAACGCCCCGACGAGAAGAAGGCGGTCCTGGCGGCGCTGCCGAAGTTCGCCGGTAAGGATGCGATGAAGCTTGTCGAATCCTGCGCCAAGGACAAGAGCCTTGCTCGCGAGGCACAATTAGCCGCCGGCAAGATCAAAGAAGCCATGATCAACAAGAGGCTCAAGGCAACCGCTTCGCACGGTAACAACGAGGCGAAAAACGCTCTTGACGGCAATACCGGCACGCGATGGACCACCGGCAGGGGTATGAAACCGGGCGACTGGTTCATTATCGATCTGGGCGTCGAGGATGCTGTCAAAAAGATCACACTGGATACGAAGAACTCTGCGAACGACTGGCCGAGAGGTTATGAGGTTTACACGTCGTTTGACGGCGGCAAGTGGGGCAAGCCTGTGTTAGTCGGCAAGGGCACGGGTCCGATTACGGTCCTGGACTTTGGCAAAGGAATCGAAACACGTTATATAAAGATTATTCAGACCGGTTCCTCGGACAGTTGGCACTGGTCGATCCACAAGCTGAATATCGAATTTTGAGTAGTGGCATGGGCATCTTGCCCATGATTCAGGTTAATGTGGCATGGGCATCTTGCCCATGATTCAGGTTAATGTGGCATGGGCATCCTGCCCATGATTCACGGGCAGGATGCCCGTGCCACCAGGATGCCCGTGCCACGTTTCATTTTGTTAGAAGTTCTAACTATGGTTGTTTGTCGAATAGGAGCGAAAGCATGAAAGATCGAATGTTAGTTGTCGTACTGGTTCTTGTCGCGTTCGGCGGTTCTGTTTGTGTTGCCGGAGACTGGCCCCAGTTTCGCGGACCCGACCGCAGCGGCATATCGACCGAGACCGGCCTGCTGACCGCCTGGCCCGAAGGCGGTCCCAAACTGCTCTGGCAATATCAGAATCTGGGCAAAGGCTATGCTTCGGTATCCGTCGCCAACGGCTCGATTTATACGACGGGCA
>JAGHBX010000589.1 GCA_021160785.1 Planctomycetota bacterium
CTGATTTACGACGCAAGGGACAAGAACATCCTTTCACTGGCGCTTGGCAAGGGTGGTTTTCTTTATGCCGGCTGCGACGAGCGGGGACTGGTCTACAAGATCAATATAAGGAAAAAAACCGCAACGGTCCTTTATGACGCCGCTCAGGATGAGATAACGGCGATTCTGTTGGATGAAGAGGGTAATCTTTATGCGGCCGCGACATCGGCGCAGGCGGTCAAGGAGCGGGTTGCCGCGACAAGTATTTCAGCCGACGGCGGGGCCGGTCGACCGGAGTCGAAGTCGAAGAAAAAGAAGCAAAATACAACGACTCTCCAGGTTGCTAACACCGGTAAAGCATCGTCGGAGAAGAAAGGCGCCGCCCCGCCTGAAACACCCAGGGGCGCCCTTCCAAAATCCGCCGGTCGCATCTACAAGATCAATCCGGACGGCTTTGTGACAAATGTCTTCAGCGAGATGGCGGTTTTTTATGCACTGACGCGCAAAGACAATCGGCTGCTGTTGGCGACGGGCAATAACGGCAGATTATTTTCGATCGACCCGCTCACGGAGGACAAGGCGGTCGCTTACGAAGACGCCAAATCGTCGCAGATCACAGCCCTTGCCAAGGTCAAGGGCGGTGTGCTGATGGGCTGCGCCAACCCCGGCGCCCTTATCAGGCTGGACGATACGTATGTCGCCGGCGGAACTTATACATCTTCGCTGATCGACGCCGGCCAGCCCGCAAAATGGGGCAAGCTCCAGATCAAGGCCGACATCCCCAAGGGCTGCTCGATCATGCTGTCGGCGCACAGCGGCAATGTTAAAGACCCCAATGACCCGACGTTCTCGGCGTGGACCGAGGCGGTTGAGCTGACGGAGGCGACGGACCTTGATATCCCCGTGGGTCGTTTCTGCGAGTACAGGCTTTCGCTGAGCAGCACAGAGCCGGACCAAACGCCGGTTATCGAAGAGATTGCAGTAGCCCATGTCGTGCCGAATCTGGCGCCGCAGGTAACGGCGGTCAAGGTGATTCGTGTAGCGGACAAGAACAAGCCCGGCGTGTTTCTGGCCACCTTCGTTGCAAAGGACGCCAACAAAGATCCGCTGATCTACAGGATAGATTTTCGACAGATCGGTCGAAGTCGATGGATCAAGCTGAAAGACAAGATAACTGCGCCGAAGATGGAGTGGGATACCAGGACGGTCGAGGACGGCCGATATGAAGTGCGTGTGACCGCCGACGACAGGGGCGGCAATTCGACGGCAACGGCGCTTACGGGTTCGCGAATCAGTGATCCGCTGGTGGTCGACAACACCGCGCCTGCGGTTGAGAACATTTCACTTCAGGTCAAAAGAAGGCGTGCGACCATCACGGCGAGGGCAGTGGACGAGTACACGGTCATCGGGCGTCTCCGTTATACCGTCAACAGCAACGAGGAGTGGAAATCGGCACTTCCGGACGATGGGGTGTATGACACGACCAGCGAGGATTTCACCATTGTCATCGAGGACCTCGATCGGGGCGAGCATGTCGTTGCATTGAAAATTTCCGACGATCTGGGAAACACTGTTTACAAAACACTCGACGTCAGTGTAAAATAGCCCCACCAGACTCTCGAATCCTGTAGAGTGGGGCTTGCCCCACCGAACGAACGTCGCGACTCATGAACAATACCAGAACAATTACATACCAACAGATTGCCGCAACCGTCGAGCGGTTGTGCATCGAGAGTTGTTATGAGCTTCCGGGCGACGTCCTTGAGGCACTGCGGCAGGCGGCGGCTGCCGAGCGTAATCCGCGTGCCAGACACATTCTGGAGCAGCTTCTGGAAAACGCCCAAATCGCCGCCGAAAAACGCATTCCGCTCTGCCAGGACACCGGCCTTGCAGTTGTTTTTGTCAGTCAGGGTGCAAATGTTATCTTTACGCCGCCCGCCGAGGAGCCGGAGGCGACCCTGTTCGATGCGATCAATGCCGGTGTGGCGGCGGGTTACGAGAAAGGCCTGCTGCGAAAAAGCGTGGTTGCAGAGCCGCTCAATGAACGAAAGAACACCGGCACGAACACCCCTGCGATCATCCATCACGAAATCATCGGCGGCGACAAGCTGCTCATAAGCGTCATGACCAAGGGCGGCGGCTGCGAGAACAAGAGTCAATTCAGGATGTTCAACCCGACCGAAAACGCCGAAACCGTCTGCCAATGGGTCGTCGACGTGGCAAGGCAGGCCGGCGCCAACGCCTGTCCGCCATTTGTCGTCGGCGTAGGCATCGGGGGCAATTTCGAGCAGTCCTGCCTGCTCAGCAAGAAGGCCCTGCTCCGAGAGATGACCGACGCAAACCCGGACGAGTTCTATGCCCGGTTGGAATCGCAATTGCTCAGTCAGATCAACGCGCTGAATCTGGGTCCGCAAGGCCTGGGCGGCGACACAACAGCGCTTGCGGTAAAGGTCGAGACGGCGCCGTGCCACATCGCCTCACTGCCAGTCGCCGTCAATATCGAATGCCACGCCCACCGCCACAAATCCGCCGTCCTTTGATTATGGGTTCAGTGCTTCGTGGCACAGGTTTGCGATGGAGATATAGTTTTCCGCCGAGAGTTGTTCCGGCCGGTTATGCGGATCGACAAAGGCCCGGTCGAAGATATCGCCCCAGTGATGCACCTCGGCGAGTCTGCCGTCAGCAAACTTTACGCATGCCTTGAGCATTTTTCTTCGATGGCCCATAAGAAGGCTGACGACCTCCTTCAGTATCGCGATATCCTTGATCCGCTCGACTTTCTTTTTCTGCCGCTGATAAGCCACCATTGCCGAATCCACCTGGGGTCGCGGCCAGAACACGCTCGGTTTGAGCTTTCGGATGATTTGCGCCTTTCCCGTGGCGGCCATGAGGATACTGAGTATCCCGTAGTCTTTGTTGCCCGGCGCTGCGACCAGGCGGTCGGCGACTTCCCCTTGCACGGTTACGTACATGGCGTCGCAGGCGACATCGCCGGCGCCGGCTGCCAGGAGATCGACCATCAGCGCAGAACCCACGCCGTAAGGTAGATTGGCGACCAGGAGCATTTTCCCGCCATACTCAGCCACCGCCTGTCGAAGTGCGCCGACCACTTCATCGTTGATACGGTTCTTGCTCTGGAGCACGTCGGCATGGATGACCCGGACATTCCAGGCCTCGTCGAGTTGCTGCGCCGCGATGCGCGCCAGCACGGGATCGTATTCCACGGCGACGACGAAGCCGGCGACTTTGCTCAGCGCCTCGGTGAAGGAGCCCGTGCCGCAGCCGACTTCCAGCACGATATCCTTGGCGTGGATATGGGCGCTGTCGCGCAGCAGTTGCATCAGGTTCAGATCGATCAGAAAATGCTGACCCAGCCGCTTATTCGGCGAGACACCCGCCAAGGCGAGCAACTTTTCTATCTGCTGTTTGGTCTGCATGTTCGCTTCCGTAGGACAGGCGGCTTTCAACACTGCCCCACAGGATACCAGCAAACACTGCATTATCAACGACAAAGACGAGAAAATCCGCAAAGTGTCCGCCCGAACGTCTATTTTGCCTTTATATCGAAGCAGTAGAGGTTCTCTGCATATCGCAGGTAGAGCCTGCCGCCGGCGACGACCGGATGCGCCCAGCTCGGACCGGATCCTGCAACGGTTACGCTTCCTTTGACCGCCATGCCGTCGGGCGAGAACGCTGCAAGGGCGGCATGACCACCTCTTTCGCCGAACAGATACAGCATGCCGTCGGCGAAACACAGGCTGCCCTTGCCCACCGCCTTTTCGTGCCACTTGACCTTGCCGGTTGCAAGCTCCACGCACGAGTAACCGCCGCTGTGGTTGCCGTAGATATACCCTTTGTCAATAATGTATCCGCCGTGATGACA
This sequence comes from Planctomycetota bacterium, assembly GCA_021160785.1. Taxonomy (GTDB): domain Bacteria; phylum Planctomycetota; class Phycisphaerae; order Sedimentisphaerales; family Anaerohalosphaeraceae; genus B28-G16. The sequence goes on from JAGHBX010000589.1 coordinate 3,863, forward strand.
GACAAAATCCTTTGTTCGCCAAATCTCTTTGGCCGTCACGTTATCGCCCGAGCCGGCAAGTTTCAGGCAGATTCCGCCCTTGCCGTAGCCGTTGGCCCAGAACACGTAACCGTCGGCGTAGGCGGGGTCCGGACAGTTGGCGGTATTGCCTTTGCAGAAGTCATTGGACCACAGCACTTTGCCCGTCTCCGCCGAGACGCACACGATTCCGCTCTTGGCGCCGGTTGCAATCAGTTCGGTTCCGTTGAAGGTAAACGGTACGCACGAGCTATATTCGGGACCGCCCTTGAAGCCGGTGCTTTTCCATTTTATCTCGCCGCTGATCTTGTCGAATGCAACGATGCAGTTTTCACCACCCGGTTTGACAATCGCAAGCCCGTCAAAAACCAGTACCGATTCTGCATAGCCCCATCCTCCGGATCGCCCGCCGAGATCGCGCAGATTCTTCGACCAGTTGGTCTTGTGCGTTTTTATATCCATGCACACAAGTATGCCGTTGCCGCTCAAGACATACAGCCGCCCGTCGTCAATCGTCGGCGTCGAGCGGCTGCCCGGATGGCTCCGCTTCCACGCCTTGTCGATCGCCTGCTTCCACTTGAGCTTGCCATTCAGATCAAACGCAAAGACAACCAGCTCATCGCCCACATCCCCGGTCGTATAGATCACACCGTCGCTCACCGAGACGGTCGAAAACCCCCTGCCAATCGTATTGACCTCCCACAGCAGCTTAGGTCCGCCTTCGGGCCACTGCTTCAAGAGCCCTGCCTCAGCGCTCTTGCCGTCATGATTCGGACCGCGCCAGCAGGCCTGGTCCCCAGCCCGCGCAAGGATGCAACTTCCCATCACCGCCAAAACCATCACCAACACAAAAATCCTGTTCCTGTCCATTTGTCCTCTCCAATATAAGACTTCCAATAATTGCCACACACCTCAAAAGCGAAGAAATCCAACAGAAAGTCCGCTCACACTATTGTACATGTAATTCCTGCACGCCGCAAGCTGCCCGAAAACACTTGATTATCGCAGAATCCATAGTAGCGGTAGGATGGACAGTTTTGCCGACAGTACTCTGGCGATATCCCGGTGCGCCGGGACTACCCGGCTATTTCTTGCCCGGCCAGTGCCATTCTTTGCCGTCATCGCTCCAGGCAATGCCGATCGAGGCATGACTGTCAAAGTGCAGCTTCTCCGATTCCGGTCCCGAGCCGTGGAAGAACATGATATATTTGCCGATGCCAGGCTCTTTGCGCATATCCAGCACAAAGCCTGCCGTCAGTCTGCCCTTCGCCCACCGCCAGTCCTTTTGCCCCAACGTAATCAACTCGCCTGAGTCCCGCCAGTCCTTCAAGTCTGTGGATTTCTTCAGGCCAACGCCGTTTGACGGGCTGTGAAAGAGCAGGTACTCGTCATTTTCAACCAGCACGCAGACATTCTCGCCCGATTTCGTCCGGCCGAAGTACGTCCAGTCGACCAGATCGCGCGACCATGACATGCTCACGCCGCTTTGCTTGTAGAAGCACCACCACTTGCCCGGCTCGTCCTTGTCCTCAAGCAAAAACGCATCGATCATCCGACCCATATCCGCAACCGCCACATCGGGCCCCTTGACCTTCAGCATCCGCGGCTTCGACCAGTTTTCCAGGTCCTTGCTTGTCATCACAAAAACCCGCGCCGTCTTGTCGCCGAATCGCGGGATCTGATCGACGGTATATCCGGACCGAGGATACGTCTGCACGCAAAGCACCCACTCGCCATTGAACCGAATCACATTGCCGGGCGAACAATAATTAAGCTTCTGGCCCTTCGGCGTAATGATCTTCTGTTGGCTCCAGTTGACAAGGTCGCGGCTCTTGCTGAAAGCGGTATAAGAATAAATCCGCCCGTCATCTTCGATCTCGACAAAAGTATAGTAAAGATAAAACACCCCCTCAAAATAAACCACTGCCGGATCGCGATAGGCATGACGATCATCCCCGGCAATCAAAACCGGAGACTCAATCGCCGACAAATCAACCTGTGCAGATCTTGCCTCTGCCGCCCCATAACCACAAGCACACACACCAAGAATCAATATGATTCTTGCCAATGTCATACGCCGTCCTCCTTACTGCGGGGTAGGCTCTCAGTTTCCGTAGGGTGTCCCGATTCATCGGGATTAGCCCGCCATCGCTACCGATTCTGTCTGTATTGCTGATAATCCTCGATGGCCTCTTCATAGTATGGTTTTACGAGCGGGCCTTTCAGGATCGGATCTTTCACTTGCTCCATCCATGCCCAGAGTTTATCGGAAAGCTCTCTGACAACGGCGGCGTATTCGGGCTTCTGTGAGAGGTTTTCAAACTCGTGTGGGTCCTTTTGGATATCGTAGAGCTGGACGACGGGCCGCTGGCCGCCCTGCCGTTTGGGTCGTTCGACGTGCGACGCCACACGCTGCGGCACGGCATCGGTCGGATAGATCACCGTCCGGCCCGGCTCGAAGTAGCGAACCAGCTTGTATTGCTCCGTGCGGATGGCCCGCGATGTGTTGTCGCGCAGGGCGTGGCTGGTCCGCTGGGCATAGACCTCGCTGCGGGTCTTTTGTTTGGGGTCGTTTAGAATCGGCGTAAAGCTAATACCCTGCACATTCTCCGGCACCTTCACGCCACACAAATCCAACAGCGTCGGCAGCAGGTCCACATTGCTCAGGAGTCGCCCGCAGACCCTCCCGCCGGCAAGTTGCGTCCCCGGCTGGTGCATGACCAGCGCAATCTCCATGCCAGCGTCGCGCAGGCACCACTTTGCCCCGGGATAAGGTATGCCGTGATCGACGGTAAACACCACGATCGTATCGTCGGCACGGCCGCTTTCAGCAAGGCCGTCGAGAATCCCGCCGACGCATTCATCGAAGAACCGGATCGTCGCCTGATACTGCGCAAGGTCCTTGCGAATCTCCGGCGTGTCCTTCAGAAACGGCGGGATGAAAACGCCCCTGGTATCGTCGGTGCCGTTGATGAACGGCCGATGCACCTCGAAAAAGCCGATCTTCATAAAGAAGGGCCGGCCGGCTGCCTTCTTGCTCTGCAATTCCTTCACCGCAGCAGCAACGGTATTCTTTGCAATACGTTCCTTCGCCAACACCTTTTCGTAGCCAAGACTCTTCGGGTCGCCCTGGGTAACATGCTGGAGGCCCACAAGAATCGTCTCATAGCCCGCCTCTTTGAGAATGCCCGCGATGTGCCGCTCGCCGTCATTGAAGCGCCAGCTCCACGGCTTATGCGTAAGCCCCATCAGGCCGTTGCTCTGCGGATAGCGACCGGTCAGCATCACCCCGCGACTGGGACTGCACACGCAATCGGTGGCAAAATAATTGCTGAATCGAATCCCGCGCGCCGCCAGCGAATCGATATGCGGCGACTGAACAGTCTCCACGCCGTAACAACCCAGATGCCGCCCGAGGTCATGCGCCGTGATCATCACAATATTGGGCTTCTTCGCGCCCGACGGCGCGAGCCGCTGACCGCTTGAACACGATGCCGATAACCCCACACCTGCAACAGCGGCTTGCTTCAAGAACAAACGACGATCCATTACCAACTCCTTAATTTTGTGCTTTCATTGTACGCCAACATGCCTTACGTCGGCTGTGCTTTTGCGCGTTTTATTTTTGCCATGTGTATGGCGACCTTGATGGCGGCCTTCATGCTTGCAGGGTCCGCGATGCCTTTGCCGGCTATGTCGAAAGCCGTCCCGTGGCTGGGCGAGGTTCGGATGATCGGGATGCCGATGGTGACGTTTACCGCTTCGTTGAAGCTCAACAGCTTGACCGGTATCAATCCCTGGTCGTGGTACATCGCCACCACGCCGTCAAACTCGCCCTCGACCGCCCGCAGAAAAAGCGTATCCGCCGGGAAAGGCCCCAGACAGTCGACGCCGTTTTCCTGGGCCAACATTATCGCCGGCTCGATGATCCTCTTTTCCTCATCCCCGAACTGGCCGCCCTCGCCGGCATGCGGATTCAAACCGGCAACGCCGATTCGCGGCCGCGTTATCCCGAAGTACTCCTTCAACGTCGCGTCAAGCAGATCGATCGGCTCGAATACTCGCCCGATAGTGAATATGTCCCTCACGTCAAACAGCGCCTCGTGAATAGTCGCAAGCGCAATCTTCAGCGGTCCGGCGACGAACATCATCACCTTTCGCGGCGATTTGCACTGGTCGGCTATCATCTCGGTATGGCCCGGCCAGGGGCTGTCGGCCTTTTCCCAACTCACCTTGCTTATCGGCGCGGTCACGAGGGCGTCAATGATGCCTTCACGCGCCGCGGCGATGGCGTCGAGGCAAAAACGCAGCGACGCTTCGCCGGCGGTCTTGCCGGGCGTGTGGACCCATGCCGGTACGGAGTAATCGTCGTAATCGGCCACGACGACATTTCGCGGATAGTCCCGGCTGATCTTTTCGTGCTGATGACGTATCCAGAACGGCTCGACCTCCGCCATATCGGCCGCATAAGTCAACTGCTCGTTCATGCCGAATATAATGAACTTAGCCTGACGCCGAATCATCGGATCGGCTAAAGCCTTGACAATGATCTCCGGACCGATCCCACCCGGATCACCCATAGTAATCCCCACAGCCAGCTCATCGTCCAACAGATTGTCATTGCCATTCTTCAAAACTACTTTTTCATCTTAGTAACACTATTAGCCAAATGTAAGGCCCGCTTGTCATTCCCGCGAAACACAGTGTCATTCCGAGCGAAGCCGAGGAACCTGCTAAAACTCCATCGCCGAAGAGCCTGCCCTGAGCGTAGCCGAACGGGCGATTCCAACCAATCGAAAATAGTAAATAGAAAGTCGTCAATCCAACTAAAAGCCGCACTCGCGTAATTTTCCGATCGTCAGGTCTTGCCGTGATCCTGCGATTTTGCCTATGTATTTCCGAACCGCCTTGATGAGCATGTCGGTCTCGATATTGACTACGTCGCCGACCTTCGCCGTGCCCAACGCGGTTTCCCTCAGTGTCGTCGGAATCAGCGCGATTGAAAACCCCTTTTCATCCAACGAGGCGATTGTCAGACTGACCCCGTCGACAGCCACCGAGCCTTTGGCCACCATCTCATCGAGAAGTTCGCCGGCGGCGGCGAACCGCATCTCGCAGAAATCGCCCCGCCTGTCAATCGCTTCGATCCTCGCCGTGCCGTCGACATGCCCAAGGACCATATGCCCCCCGAACCTGCCGTCGGCGGCCATTGCACGCTCCATATTGACGACCGCCCCCGCCTGGAGCCCGCCGATTGTCGACCTCGCTATGGTCTCTGCGCTCACGTCAAAATCGGCA
>JAGHBX010000236.1 GCA_021160785.1 Planctomycetota bacterium
GCCGGCGTCTCAGGAGGAGACGCAGGAAGCGACTCATAAACCGCCGACCGCGGGATCGATTATCACCGATATGGTGCCGGAAAATATTGTCGGGGCGATGGCGCAGTCGAAGTTCCTTTCGGTCATATTCTTTTCACTCTTACTCGGTGTCGCTCTGAGCACAGTCGGAGAAAAGGCGCAGCCCTTAATAGAACTGTTCGACGCGCTCAATTCGGTGATGCTCAAAATCACCGGCTGGATCATGCACCTTGCGCCGTTCGGAGTCTGTGCGCTCATGGCCTACATCGTCGGGAATCTGGGGATCGACGTCATTAAAGACCTCGCCAAATACATGGCGACAGTCGTCCTGGGCCTGGGCATCCACGCCTGCGTCACACTGCCGATACTCCTGTTTGTTTTTGCACGGTATTCGCCCCTGCGATTCTTTCGCCACGTCTTCAGCGCAGTAGCAACGGCATTCAGCACCGCAAGCAGCGCGGCAACCCTGCCCATCACAATGGACTGCCTCGAAGAAAACGCGGGCATATCCAACAAGGTAACCAGCTTTGTGATTCCATTGGGCGCTACCGTAAACATGGACGGCACAGCCCTCTATGAGGCCGTCGCCGCGATGTTCATAGCACAGGCCTACGGAATCGAAATGACACTCGTACAGCAGATCGTGATCATGCTCACAGCAACCCTGGCATCCATCGGCGCGGCGGCGATTCCAAGCGCAGGACTCTTCACAATGATGATCGTCCTAAACACCGTTGGCCTGCCCCTGGAAGGCCTTGCCATGATATGGGCGGTCGACAGACTGCTCGACATGTGCAGAACAGCCGTAAACGTATGGGGAGACTCATGCGGAACAGCAATAGTAGCAAAACTCGAAGGCGAAAAACTCGTAACATGTTAGCCAAATGTGGCACGGGCATCCTGCCCGTGATTTATGACCCTAAAGGGTATCAGGTCGGCGAATCCCCTGTCTCTTTCAAGTGTCGCGTCAGGACTTTGTGCAGGTTTGCTTTCTGTTTGGCGTACTTCGGATCGTCGGCCAGGTTGGTCGTTTCCGACGAATCCCCGGCCAGGTCAAAGAGTTCCTCGCGCCTGCCACCGCCCCCGAAATAGACACAGTATTTCATATCAGCCGACCGGACCATGCGCCCTCCCGGCCGTTCGCTAAAGCCATAGCCAACCTCATCACGCCGGCGCCCCTCGATAATCGGCCGCAGACTGCGCCCCTGGACCGCATCTGGAATCGGCATCTGTAGGTAGTCCATAATCGTCGGCAGCAGGTCGACCGAATTTGCATGGGCATTGACAACCTTGCCCGCCTCTATCACGCCGGGCAGCCGCATTATCATGGGTACGCGCACGATCTCCTCGTAAAACGCCCCCAGCGATTTGCCTAACATGCCGCCGTGCGAGCCCTGCATATCGCCATGGTCGCTCAAATAAATGACCAACGTATTCTCACTGAGCCCGCTCTCGTCCAGAGCGTCCAGCAGTCGCCCTATATAGGCGTCGATCATCGTCACCTGCGCATAATAGCAGCGGATCATCTCGCGAAAGCCCTTCTCGCCAAGGTGCTTGCCTTTCTGCGCCGGGCCCGACTTAACATACGCCTGCGGCATCGGATCGGTTAGCGTCTTCGGAACCGGCGCCTCCGCCGGGTCGTACATGCCGTACCAGGGATCCGGCGCCATCCACAGTGCATGCGGCGGACCCGCCGAATATGTTAGCATGAAGTTGCGATTGCGGTTGCTCTTGAGCCATGCGACAGCGTCATCGGCCAGCCCACCCCAAAACTCCATCTCCGCAGGCGCCGCCTGGCGACCGATCGCCATCAGATCCTGCCCTTTGCCCCCCTGCGCCGCGTGATACTGCTCCCATGCCCGGTAGTTCCACTCCGTCGCGTACACGCCGGCCTTTTCGATAAACTTCTCACCCGCCTGCGGCGGCGCCGCCTTAAAATGCCGCCGTTTGAGCATATCGCGGCGTGCCGCCATGCGGTCATGTATAGACAGAGATTTTTTGTAGCATTGCAGGTCGCTCTTAGTCCCAAGGTGCCACTTGCCGATATGCTCGGTCGCATAGCCCGCCGCCGACAGCATCCCCTCGGTCGTGTTTTTATCGCCCTTTAACGCCGGCGCCTGCGGCTTGCAGTTGACGACTATCCCCGTCGAGTGAGGCCACCGCCCCGTCACCAGCGCTGCCCGCGTAGGCGAGCAGTACGGCGTAGCGCATACGGCGTTACTGAACCGAACGCCCTCGCGCGCCAGCCGATCCAGATTCGGTGTCTTCACCACCGAATTGCCGGCACACCCCATTATCGCATGGTTATGCTGATCCATCATCACCAAAAGCACATTGAGACGACGCCCAACATCCCTGCTGCGCCCCCACGCAAGCGCCCCGCCAAACACCGAAGACAAACACCCAATAGAAGCCGCCCTGACAAAATCACGCCTGTTCATAACAACCCTTTCACACCAATCAAAATTTAACCGCCTTTGGCAAAACTTTATTATCATGAAGGTACTGAAGTTTATTTAGCCATCATTCTATCAGATTCGCCCGCCAATTAAAAGACGTCCCCGCCGGCCAGAACTCCGTTATTTCGTCCCATAACCGACAAGGGCTGTGAAGGACAAGACGCCGCTCGCGACCGAGAGAGAGTTAACACCTTTTGTTGCAATGAGTTACAGATTCGATTTTGGCTTCCAGACCGAGAGGCAAAATCCTGGCGTCATTTGGCTTATTTGCCGGTTTGTTTGTGCCGATACTTTGATTACGCAAACGGGTCATCGAGACGAAAAGAGAAATCAACGCCCTCCTGGCGGAATTTATGCAAAAAATGCAAAAAACCGGGAAATCAGGGCAAAAACGCATATTTGCCTGTTTACTTAGCGACAAAGTAAGCTTGATATGAGGCAAAGTAAGCTTGATATGAGGCAAAGCAAACTTGATATGAGGCAAAGTAAATTTGACATGCGGCAGATGAAGCGTGATATACGGTAAAGTAAGGCCTTTTGCAGACGGCAAAGGAGTATTTTGAAGCTGTTTAGTCGGGAAACGTATCGTGAATATCAAAACGATAAACACAAAGAAAGCCGGCAGGAAATTTGCTGTTTCGGCAATGGTAGCGACAATAGTAGTAGTAGTAGTAGTAGCAGTGGGCATCCTTGCCCGAAAGTGTACCGAGGATTTTGAGAAAACCGTTATTTCCGAAACCCAGCAGCGGCTGTTGACGATTGCCGGACTGCAGGCTGATAACATCAGAGATCATGTTTTCGATCACCAGCATGAGCTCCAGATGCTTGCCGGTGATTTGCGTATTAAAAACGCCATTATCAATAATGCCTCGGCCCAGGATATTTTGGCTTCTGACGGCTATTCTCCTGAACAGGCTCTATACGATATACGCTCACAACACTTTGATGGATTATACAGACTGGATGCCAAAGGAATAATCCAGAGCAGAATACCCTTTAAGGCCGACAGAATGGGGGCTGATTTCTCACAAAAGCCCGGAGTCAAGGCCGTTATCAAAACCCATAAACCTTATATCAGTGAAAACTTCCCGTTGTTCTCAGGAGACAAATGTATTTCTATCTGCCTTCCCGTCTTTAAGGACAAGCAGTTTATCGGCATCGAGCGGGCAATGGTGTATCTAAAAACGATAAGCAAAATGGTAGCCGAGATAAAAGTGGGAAAGATGGGCTATGCCCAGATTTTTGATGATGATGGGAATGTGGTAGCTCATCCGAAAGATGCTCAGATTAGTAAAGACGTAATCGCAATACGAAAAAAGGAATTCGTCGATTATGACTGGTCCGAGATGGAAGCCGTCGTCGCCAGGATGACCAGGGGCGAAGAAGGAGTGGGTAGTTATCATTCGGTGTGGTGGGATGCGGACAAACCGAAATTTGTAAAAAAGCTCACGGCTTTTGCCCCGATCAGACTTGGAAACGAATTATGGTCTCTCGGCGTAACAATGGGCTATGATGAAATCTCCGGCCCGATCAAGGCTTATGCCAGAAATGTCGGTATTGCAGCAGGATTATTGATACTGGTTTTTGGAGGGGTATACTTTCGATTTTACAGGATTCAAAAAGAAAAAGCAAAACTGACCGCCGAGGCGAAGTCCGCCGATAAACTCCGCTCGATGAACCAACAATTAGCCGCCGAAATCACCGAACGCAAACGGGCAGAAGAAAAACTGGAAGAAGCCCTAAAGGAAACTGAAGAACTAAACAAATATCTTATTGAAACCACCGCATTGGCCAATGATATGACTGCCAGGGCCGAAGAGGCCAATATGGCCAAAAGCCAGTTCTTAGCCAATATGAGTCATGAGATTCGTACTCCGATGAATGCCATTATTGGTTTCAGCGACCTGCTGGCGGATGAAGACCTGACCGATGAGCAAAAAGTGGAGGTTAATATCATCAGAGAATCCGGCAAAAACCTGCTGGCGCTTATCAACGATATCCTGGATTTCTCCAGGATCGAGGCCGGCCAACTTAGTATTGAGATGATTGACTGCTCATTAGCCGAGTTGCTTAATTCTGTCGGGTCGTTGATGAGACCGAAAGTGATAGAAAAAGGACTTGAATTTAAAATTGCCGAAAGCAACGGCCTGCCCGCACAAATACGCAGCGACCCCACTCGTGTGCAGCAATGTTTAATCAATCTTATAGGCAATGCCACTAAATTCACCAAAAAAGGACACGTGTACGTAAACGTTTCTTTGGAAGTTAAAGACAATCAACCGTATATCCGCTTTGATGTTGCAGACACCGGCATCGGCATCCCGAAAGACAAACAGGAGGCAATATTTAACTCGTTCACGCAGGCCGACGGCAGCACAACCCGCCAATACGGCGGCACGGGATTGGGATTGACTATTACAAGGCAGTTGGCCGAACTCCTCGGCGGAGAGCTTTCTCTAACCAGCGAAGTCGGCCTCGGTTCGGTGTTCTCGCTTCTAATACCCGCTGGCCTGGACATATACAAGCAGCCGTTTCTGGACAAGCATAATATCTCAGAGATGTTGGAACAACAATACGATACGTCTGAACAAGTCAAATTCTCCGGATCATGCCTGGTAGCCGAGGATGTTTTGGCCAACCAGATGGTTATCAAGCTAATGTTGGAGAAAGCTGGAGTCCATGTGGCAATTGCAAACGATGGCAAAGAAGCCCTCCGGCAGGCCCTGGGCAAGTCATTTGATTTGATTTTCATGGACATTCAGATGCCGAATATGAACGGCTATGAAGTAGCGAAGATGCTCAGGAAAGCAGGAATGACAACGCCGATAGTAGCACTGACTGCTCATGCGATGAAAGGCGACGATAAAAAGTGCATTGAAGCCGGCTGCGACGACTATTTAGCCAAGCCGGTCGAACTCGACCAACTTTTCAAGATACTCGATAAGTATCTATCGCCGGCTTGGCAAGACCAGGGTTATTCAGTGGCCGAAGAGATTGATACAATCAAACAGGAAGTTGACATGCTCTCTGAAATATGTACAGAACCGGACCATCCGGATGAGCAACAAGCCAATAATAAAGTAAAAAACAATCACGCTGATTCAAAAACCAGTTAAGGAGACCCAAGTGAAGTGTTTAATTGTCGAAGATAGTTTTGTGGCCAGAAAGCTGTTGAAGACGTATCTGTCGAGTTGGGCGGATTGCGATATTGCCGTCGATGGAAATGAAGCAGTTGTTGCATTCAGGCAGGCTCTGGACGAGAAAGAGCCTTACGACCTGATATGTCTTGATATTATGATGCCCAATATGGATGGTCGCCATGCCCTCAAGCTTATCCGTCAAATAGAAAGCGAACACGCAATCAGCGGCCTTGACTGCGTAAAAGTGATCATGACGACCGCCCTTGACGACCCAAAGAATGTTATAGGATCTTTCAGGGAAGGCTGCGAGGCTTATATAGTCAAACCTGTAAAGAAAGACAAACTGCTCCAGGAAATACAAAACCTCGGACTTCTCAACACAGTCGGTAAATAAGACCAATCACATATTAAAAATGTGAGATATGATGCGCGGATTAAGTAGCTTTGCAACAAAATATGACAATTTCTCCCGCGGAAATTCATTACCCTAAAGATGATATGGCCTATGGAAAACACTTCAACCCAACCACCAACACGAAGCTGCTGAATTGCTGGGTCGCGTACGTTTCTCTTGCTAAATGTGCCCTGTATTGGTATAATGATTAACTTAGTACGTCACTATGACTTTACTACGGAGCAACTTGTCTTATGTCGATTAATGCTCAC
>JAGHBX010000490.1 GCA_021160785.1 Planctomycetota bacterium
GCGGTTTGGTGTTGACTGCGATCTTGTAGCGATTCTCCATCTTTGAGAGCATCACGCGGAGATGCAGATCGCCTAAGCCGCTGATGACCAGCTCCTTGGTCTGCTTGTTGCGGTCGACTTTGAAGCAGCGGTCTTCGTCGCAGAGTTTGTCCAGCGCGCTGCCGATCTTGCCCTCGTCGCCGCGTGAAGCCGGCTCCAGCGCCAGTGAGAACATCGGCGTGGGCACTGCGGGCATCTGGATCGTGCCGGATAAGCCGCCGTCGCTGATGAGGTCGCCGATGTGGAGTTCTTCGAGTTTGGCTAATGCGACTATGTCGCCTGCGGCGCCTTCGTCGACTTCGGTGCTGTCTGTTCCCTGCATCTTGAGCGGGTGTCCCGGTCGAAGGGCCTTCTTGTTGTTGGCGACGTGCAGTTGGGTGGTGGAAGTCAGCTTTCCGCTGAAGATACGGATCGCCGAGTATTTCATGTTCGAGCGGGGATCGAATCCGACGCGAAAGACCAGTCCGCAGAGCGGTCCGTTGGGGTCGGGTTTGATTTCGGTCTCGGTTTCGCCGTCTATCAGCAGTGTGGGTTTAGCCTGCCCAGGCGAGGGGACGCAGTTACAGACGAGATCGAGGAACTCGGTGATGCCGACTTCCTTGCGGCAGTCGGTAAATACGATGGGCACGATCGTGCCTTCGACGAGGGCCTTTTTGAAGACTTCGGCGATTTTGTCTTTGCTGATTTCTTCGCCACCAAGATAGCTTTCCATCAGGTCGTCGTCTGCTTCGACGATGCTCTCGATGAGTTCGGTATGCCCCTGTGCAACGTCCATGACAGGGGAGTCGCCCTGGTCGTTGGCGAGGCAGTCGATGACGGATGTCTTGTCGGCGGCGCAGAGGTTGGCGCATCGGCAACTGGCGCCGAAGGTTTCCTGGAGTGCGCCGACGAGGGCGCCCAGGTCGGCGTTTTCAGCATCCATTTTGTTGATGACGACGATCCTTGGCTTGCCGGCCTTTGTGGCGGCGGCGAAGAGCTTTCGGGTGTTCATTTCGATCCCTGACGAGGCGCTGACGACGATGACAGCGGCTTCGGCGGCGGGTATCGACAGCAGGGCGGCGCCGACAAAATCGGGGTATCCCGGAGTGTCGATGATGTTTATGAGCTTGCCGCCGTAGTTGGCGTGCGCCAGGGCCGAATGGATCGAATGGCCTCGCTGCTTCTCCTCGTCGTCAAAATCGCAGACGGTGGTTTTGTCTTCAACCGCGCCAAGGCGATTGGTTGTGCCGGTTTTGTGCAGAATCGCCTCGGTAAGCGAGGTCTTGCCAGATCCGCCGTGTCCTAATAATACTATGTTGCGAATATCGTCAATTCTTGCCACTTGCCTTTGCCTCCCAAAGATTCGAGGTTAAACTGAGTAGATTTACGGAAAGCATAAAATTCTACTGAAATAATCTCGGCAGAGCAAGGGCAAAAACAACAAGAAAAGCAAGTTTTTTGCCGGCCATTGAGTGTTATTGCGGTGTGTCGGGCCGCGATGAACGACAGCGATTATGGAAACCGCGCAGTCCTCGGCCCGTGTGCAACCGGCCATTGGCGCGATTAAGAACGCGGTAAACGATATCACGTCACTTTTGTTTACCTTCCAGCCGACCAGTTTCCAAGAAATACTGTCAGGTCCTCAAAGTCGATAATATCCGGACCGCTAAGATTAATCTCTGCATCTATATTCATCCAACTGGCGGCCAATACCGCAAAATCTTCTATCCCTACTCCATACTTACCAATCCAGTCACCGGGTATGTCTCTCTGCCACCACAGAATCGGACTACCAGCTATCCCATACGGCATACGCCAGATATCCTCTGTACCATTGGCCGTTTCGTCCACAAAATCCCATCCGGCATCGGCAAAGGTGCTTTCCGTCTGCATTGATACAGTAGATTCACCTGTAACATCAGGATCTGTTGCATTTCCGATACCCTGAAGTGATGGATTGACCGTGTTGTCCCAGAAATTCCCGGAGAAGTTTGTAGGTTCGCCGGAAATCAATCCACAGAATCCACCAGGATTGCTATAAGCCAGGTTATCGACTACATAGCCCGAAGAATAGTTATTATAAACATTACAGTTCTCAATATGACCGACCAGCCCACCATTATCGATTACGATATCAAAACCAAATGGAGTATCACAACCTGTTCCATCGACACTGCCGCAAGCATAATTGTTAAATAGTTCAGCACCTTCTGTGTAAGCACACAGTCCGCCGGCACTACCTGTAGAGAACCCGGGTAAAGAGTCAGGGTGAATAAGAGTGACATTTACTGTTGAGTAACAGTTTTTAATTACTGGCGTATTTACAGGTGGCAAAGGCGGGCCGCCAATCGGTGGGTCGTCGTCCAAATATTCTGTATGAGCCCATGCGCATAATCCGCCGACATCGTAAAAGCCACTAATGTTCCCTGTGCTAAAGCAATTTTCTATTGTTCCTCCATGATTAGAGTGACATAGAGGTCCAGCTATACCGGCATTTGTTATCTCCACATTTTCAACACCTAGATTTTTGATTACAGCGTTCTTGATATAGCCAAATAAACCACTGTTACTCTGCAAATTCAGTACAGAAAAACCTGCACCATCAAATTGTCCGCCAAAGGAAGGTATTATAGCGCTGGAGTGCGTTGTTCCAGTCAGATCGATGTCGCTGGTTAATACAAAATCATCATCGCTGTTACTGCCCTGATGGCGGATCATCAGAAGCTGTTGGGCCGTTCGAATTTGATAAGGATCAGATTCAGTTCCTGAACCGGCGTCATACTGATAAAAACAGGTAAAATCTTCAACGATATCCGCGGTCACATTTTCACGCAACGTGGGCCAATGCGAAATCCAGCGATCCGGCAGCCGAATCATTGCCATGCCTGTCCAGGGCGCCGTTAATGAGAACTCATAAAAACCATCGTTATCTGTCGTCGCTGTTTTTTCAGCCGTAAACGGATTACCGTCTAAATCCAGATCAATTGTAATCCCCGGATAAGGCGTACCGTCTTCCCATGTTACATATCCGGAAAGTGTCACACCTTGAGGCAATGTCGTATTCCCAAAATCACAGGGGCCGTAAATGTTGTTTGGTTCGGTAGAGATAACATATTCATTATCCGGGCCGCCGGGCAGGGTTTGCGCCCAGCCGTCTTTCATAATCTCCCGCACATGGTATGTCGCAGGTGCGTCAAGATTCTCGAAAGAGTACATGCCGTTGGGATCCACTACACTGTTTGGTTCACCGATATCGTAGCTTCCGTTTTCATTGGTATCGAGGTAAAACTCCCATCCGGTCATTGCCGGTTCGCCGGCGTCCCAAACACCATCTCCGTCAACATCGTTGAATTTTGTTCCGTAGATTTCGACTGGCGGTATGATTGACTGACCTTCCACGACAAACCGAGGGTCGCCTGTATCATATAGTGTATTAAACCACATTTCCGCCGCACCGTTGTAGTGGAAATAGGAAGCGCCAAGATATCTGGATTGGCCGCCTCCGGGCATAAAAGCTACGGCGTGGTTGGGACTTCCGAAATCACCTGCGCCAAAAATCAGTCCATACCACCCCGGCTCAAGCACAACACTTAGAGGTATTCGGATATCGGCGCTTAGCGAGGGTGGACGAAACCAGGTCCCTTTGACAAGGTTATTCATCCAGTATGTATTGCTGGGGAAATCGGTTTTGTCATCGAGCCAGACAATCGCTCCGAAAATAAGCAGGTCGTTTTCACTTCCGATATGCCCGCCGATTGCGGTAATCTCCGTAGGTTCGGTGATCTCGAAACGAGAGCCGAGAAACTGATCCTCGAATATCCATGCCACCCCCGGATATTGATTCGTCGGTCCCATGTTTGCCGATTCGTGGATGATATCTGCGTTTGATTTGGGGGTTAAACCGCAGATTGCGATGGCAATTAGGATGGTGCATACGATTGTTGTGTTACATTTTGACAAAGACATACTGCCCTCCTGAAACAATATTCGACAATACAGACTACCCTTCTCCTTATGAGGTGAAAAATACACCCTTTTTCAATACAACAATATAGCCTATCAGTATAGAAAGGTGTTGTCAAGTCTTTTTGAAAAAAAAGATATAATTTTGATGGGGATATACCCTGATTATCTCATGTCAGTTCGTCGAGGCATGTGGTTAGCTGGTTGCAGACGAAATCGACGTCGTCGGCGGTGAGGTGGTTGTGGAAGGGCAGTGCGACGGTGCTCTTGCAGACGGCGTCGGTGAGCGGGAAGTCGCCGGGTTTGTAGCCGAATCGCTCGACCATGAAGGGCTGGAGATGGACGGGCGGGAAGTAATTGCTGACCTGCACGCCGCGCTGGATCATTTTCTTGAGAACGGTGTTTCGCTGGTCGATGGTGTATCGGTCGGCGAGACGGACGACGTAGACAAACCAGCTCATCAGGCAGTTTTCGGGTTCGCGCGGGACGATCAGTCGGTCATCTGCGGCCAGTCGCTCGATGTACATGTCGGCGACGTGGCGGCGCTTGGCGATGAATTCGTCGAGGCGTGCGAGCTGGGCGATACCCAGGGCGCAATTGATATCGCTGAGGCGGTAGTTATAGCCGAGTCGCGCATGCGCCAGCCATCCGCCGCCTTTGCCACGGCCCTGGTTTCGCAGGGAGACGCACATGTCGGCCAGGTCGTCGTCGTCGGTGAGAATCATACCGCCCTCGCCGGTGGTGATCTGCTTGTTGGGATAGAAGGCAAAGGTGCTCATCGCGCCGAAGCTGCCGATTTTTTTGCCGGCTAATTTTGAGCCGAGTCCTTCGCAACTGTCCTCGATTACGACCAGCTTGTGTTTGGCGGCAATATCGCAGACCCGATCCAGGCCGGTGGGGTTGCCGAAGACGACGACCGGCAGGATAGCTTTGGTCTTGTCGGTGATCGCCGCCTCAATTCGCTCCGGGGCCATGTTGAGACTTACCGGGTCGATGTCCACGAAGACGGGGGTGGCGCCTGCCATCATGATGGTGGTCATGGAGGCGATAAACGTAAAAGGCGTGGTAATGACCTCGTCGCCGGGTCCTATTTCAAGGGCTTTCATACACAGGAACAGGCCGCTGGTGCCGCTGTTGACGGCGACGGCGCGGCGTCTGCCGATGTATTGGCAAAATGCCTCCTCGAACTCGTCCAGTTTCGGGCCTAACGACAGATTCGGACTGCGCAGCACGTCGCAGACGGCCTGGATCTCCGCCTCAGTAATGTCGGGGCGGGACAAATGAACCCTGAATTCCATAGAATACTTCCTTCAAATTACAGCTTATCGATTCAGCAGGGTATTGTAGCGACAGGGCATCGCAAAAGCCAGATAATTATTTCGCCTAAAACCGGCACCGCTGTGAGGGCAAATTCGCCTGCTGGAAAAACTTTTTCGATTATGGTATCATACCAACTGAGCCGGACGTACAGGATTTTTGGCGTTACAAACTGATTGGAGTATGAGATGGGTTACGAAAACAGCAGCCGTAATACGATCAAACGTCGCGATTTTTTGAAGGGCCTGTGTGCCGGTGCACTTGCGTCTATTATACCTCTGCCGCTGCGAGCCGGTCGGGCGAAGCGGCCGAATGTGGTCATCATTTTGTCGGACGATCAGGGCTGGGGCGATCTTGGCGTGCACGGCAATATCAACCTCCAGACGCCGAACATCGACTCTATCGCCGCCGACGGCGCGATATTCGACCGGTTCTATGTGTGTCCGGTCTGCGCTCCCACGCGAGCCGAGTTCCTGACGGGGCGATACCATTCGCGGGGCGGGGTTCGCGGCGTGACAACCGGCGCCGAACGGCTGAACCTGGACGAAAAGACAATCGGCGACACTTTCAAGGCGGCAGGTTATGCGACGGGCGCGTTCGGCAAATGGCACAACGGCACGCAGTATCCGTACCACCCCAACGGGCGCGGCTTCGATGAATACTACGGGTTCTGCTCGGGCCACTGGGGGCACTACTTCAGCCCGATCCTGGAGCACAACGGCAAGTTCGTGCGAGGGAAGGGATTTATCATTGACGACCTTACCGACCACGCCCTGAAGTTCATCGAGCAAAACAGCACACGGCCCTTCTTTTGCTATGTGCCGTTCAATACGCCGCATTCGCCAATGCAGGTGCCGGATCGTTTCTATAAGAAGTTTGCCGGTGTCGAATTGAAGATGAAAAACCGCGATCCGAAGCCCCAGGAGTTTCCCAAGACTCGCGCGGCGCTTGCGATGTGCGAAAATATCGACTGGAATGTGGGTCGGGTGCTCAAGAAGCTCGAAAATTTGAAGTTAGCAGACGATACGATTGTCATTTACTTCAGCGACAATGGCCCCAACGGAATCAGATGGAACGACGGCATGAAGGGACGCAAGGGCTCGACCGACGAGGGCGGCGTCCGTGTGCCGTGCATGGTTCGC
The DNA here is from genome assembly GCA_021160785.1 of Planctomycetota bacterium. Lineage (GTDB taxonomy): Bacteria > Planctomycetota > Phycisphaerae > Sedimentisphaerales > Anaerohalosphaeraceae > B28-G16. The sequence goes on from JAGHBX010000490.1 coordinate 6,441, forward strand.
TGGCCGGGACACATCAAGGCGGGCACAAAGATACCGCAGATTGCCGGCGCGATCGATCTGCTGCCGACGTTAGCCGAGATGTGCGGCGTCGCTGTCGTCGGCGATAAGCCGTTAGACGGGGTCAGTATCAAAGGGCTGCTCACGCAAACCGCCGGCAACTGGCCGGATCGTATGATCTTCTCACACCAGAGGGGCCGTGTCAGCGTTCGCACGCAGCGATACCGGCTCGATTACAACGGGAATCTGTTCGACATGAAGACCGATCCCGGGCAGTATCGCGACATCGCCAAAGAAAAACCCGAGATTGCAGATAAGCTGTCCAAAGCGGTAGCCCGCTGGAAGAAGGAGGTGCTGCCGGCAACGCCGGATGATCGACCCTTCAC
>JAGHBX010000391.1 GCA_021160785.1 Planctomycetota bacterium
CTGCACAATTCCGCGAGAAGTATCGCCGGCATGCACAACGATAATGGTTCCGTCGGTCCAGTCCGCCAAAATTCGCACATCAGAAACCACCAGCGCCGGCGGACCGTCAATAATAACATGATCATAATAACTCTTCTGGCTCTCCAGAAAAGCTTTCATCCGATCACTGTTGAGCAGCACGGATGGATTCGGTGGTTCCGGACCAGAATCCATAACATCAAGCCCCTCAATCTCCGTTTTACGAATTACCTCAGCGGCAGGAGTCTGACCAGCAAGAATATTGCTTAAACCACGCGGCGCACCCTCTTGAGCGAACAGATGATTGATTGACGACTTACGGAAATTCGCGTCAATGAGCAAAACTCGTTTACCTTCGATGGCCAGGGTAATTGCCAGGTTGACCGCAGTAGTGGTTTTTCCACAGTTGGCAGTACAACTGGTTACCAGCAAAGTACGCATATTTTCCGCCGGTGCCGAATAGTAAAGATTGGTTCTGATTTGACGGAATGACTCGCTTATGATGGCATAGGGATGAATGTAAGTTATCTTGGCAATTTCAACTTCATCACTGTCCATTTCGTCATATTCCGGCACCATCCCCAACATTGGAACATGCAGATGTTTAGCAATATCGCTGGGGGTCTTTATCGAATCGTCCAGGAATTCCAACAAAAATGCCAGGCCCAGCGATAACATAATCCCCAGGAACATACCGCCGGGAATAAACACTTCATAGCGGGGAAAACTGATAAACTGCGGTTCGGTACCCGCACTTTCAACGTCGGCCTCCAACTTGGGATTATCATACTTCATCTTATAACTGTTAATTTGCTCTTCAAATCTTACGGCTCGCCGTTGCATATCCTCAATTTCTGCCTGCACCTGAATATATTCCGCCCTACTTTTATCTACTTTGCTTTGCCGCGACAAAAGTACTTCGTGTTGAGCTGCAACTCTTTCATATTCCGCCTGGAGGGATGTAATCTCCTTTTCCAGCATAGTTTGCTCAATATTGGAATACTGCTGCTGTAACTGCAGTTCACGTTGACGAATCTGTTCATTAATACTATCCATTAAAGTGCGGGTCTTCTGAACCTCCTGATGCTCAGGACCTAAACGATCCATCAAACCATCAAGATGAGTCTGAAAAGCCATCAATTGCGCCCGATTACGCAATATGGTGGGATCATTATTGATCGCGGCCTGGACCGCTCCGGATACACCCTGACTCTGAATCTCTTCCTGCAGTGCCTGAAGATCAAGCTGAGCTTTTTCTATCTGGGCTTCCAGGGTGAGCTTTTCGATCATAATCGCTCTCAACTCCTCCATCACCATTCCCCCGCCTCCCCTTTCGAGACCTCCGGGAACATTGGCGTTATCTCTTAAAATAGTTAAATTGTTTTTTCTCGACATAATTTCCGAATCAAGTTTTTGCTTTTCTTTCTGTAATGCCGCCAGTTTCTCCCCGGCATCACCTTCGGCTCGATCTTTCATTACCTGGCGAAACTGCCCCAGTATCTCATCCAGAATAACTTTGGCTTCAACTTTGCTGTTGGCACGCATAAAGACTTGAACAAATTCTGTGTTTCGCCCGGGACTGGCCGAAAATGCCTTACGCAAATCTTGCATAAGCTTGCCCAGATCGTCCTGTCTCTGTTTGTACCAGTCTGTACTTTTAATTTTATCGCGACTAAGCAAAACCTGGCTGAGAAAATATTCACTTCCCAAAAACATCGCCTGGTTCTGGGTTTGCAGCGATATAATATCCGCTCGCATAGCCGGGGTTACCCCCAGCAAAATATTCTCCTGACCGGGCATGTTACAACGAATCAACCCTATCGATGTGTATTGCGGATTGACACGCCGCCAAAAAAAACAACCTACCGAAAATATAACGGTCATCAGAACCGTCAGAATGATAATCAACCACATCCGCCGCCGAAGCATTCCGACTACTTCTCGAAATGTAAATGTAGTAGCCGCAACCGCTGCTGCCGGCGGCGAAGATTTTCGGGCCATTAATTTATCCATTCCCGTCGGTAATGCCATCTGTCTGCTCACAATTATTCCCTCTTCTTAATCAAATATTCCAAAATCCCGTTAGCAATAGCAAAATTCAGCCATCTTAAAAAATTACTGCTGCTCCATGTTAAGCAATTCAATCGCCGCCATTATTTGTTTACGTAACGAAGTTTCGTCTTCGTTAAAGTGACCCAATGATACTTGCCGCAATGCTTCCTGGTAACACTCCATTGACTTAGTTTCTTGCCCCTGGCCGGCAAGCCCCTGGCCCAAACGAAGAGAAAATTCCGCCCGCGCTTCCTTACCCTGACGCTGGAGCTCCTGGATCGCCTGACGAGCAACCAACACCGCCCGGTCATAATCTTTATTACTCAATAAAACAAGCACATACGTGTCCATTATGTCTGGTTCATCATTGGCCAACTGGTAAGCTTTCTGCGCCAACTCCACCGCCTCCTCTTCGTGGCCACCCAGACGAAACAAAGTGTAAGCCAAATTGTTCAGCATCTGGGAATTGTCAGGGGTTTTCTCCAGCAACTGCCGGTAACATGAGATAGATTTATTTTGCTGCCCCGTTAACTCATAGGCAACTGCCAACTGCTGATCAATAGCATAAAAATATTTTTCCGGAGCTTTTTCTCTGGCCAACAACAATTCATCAATCTGTTTCTGCCGCTCCCCCTGGCTCATATACAGATTCGCCAATACCAAACGCATTATCACCCAATCGGGACGGTCAGCCAATTTCTGACTACACCAACTAACCAATTGGGCCGGATCGGCAACTTTTTCCGCCCTACTCAACACAAATGCGCTGGCACTGACATCTTCCCCGGCCAACGCCAATGCCTGCTCATATATCGAAAGAGCTTCCGTTTTCCGAGCCAAACTATAAAGGGCTTCTGACTTCTTAACCATCATAATAATGTCTTTGGGATTTATTTTTAAACCCTGATTCGCTAACGATAAAGCTCGCTCATACTGCTGCTTGCCCCCGGCACGCATCAAAATATCAATAAAACTGGTTACAACTCTCTGCAAATCCTTGTTCTGCTGCTCATTACTCAGTTGTAACGCTTTGCTCATGTGCCCCACTGCTTTTTGATAAAGACTAAGTGCCTTTCGGCTTAGGCCTTTTTTACGCTGCTCATCGGCCTGTCGAGCCAAAGCCTCAGCAGCCTCAATATAAACCCTCACGTCATTCGGATAAAGCGCAATCGTATCCGTATAAATTCGCTCCAGTTCATCCATCCGCTTGTCCGTCCACAATAACTGAATCAAACGCTTACGAATTTCAACTGCTCCGGGATCCGCTTTCAGACCCGCTTCCAATTCCGCTAAAGCGGCATCTCGATTGCCCTGAGACCAGTAAACCAATGAAAGCATATTTCGTCCCCGATTACTACCGACCGGAAGGTTCGCACGCAATTGCTTTAAACAATTCTCCGCCTCTGTAAGTTTTTTGTCAAAATATAAGGCCTCCGCCTTCGCTAAAAATGCGTTGATATTCTCCGGTTCCCGCTCCAAAAGCTGATCGGCATATTCCACCGCCTTAACATAATTCGTCCGTAAACGCTCCAATTGGCTACGCAACAGCAGGGAATATTTGTTGTCCGGGTACTTAGCTTCTATTTCACCCAATAACTGCTCAGCCGGCTCCAAACGCTTTAGTTGCAGCAACATTTCTATCTCTCGCCAGGCAAGCATTTCAACAAGCTCGTACTCCGTACGATATCTACTCAACAATTCAATGCTTTTTTCCATATTGCCGGTCTTAGCATAAACCTCAGCCAATATACCCACAGCCTGATAACTGCCCGGCTCCTGCTCAAGAACCTCCTGCAAATACATCTCCGACTTCTCAAAAAAACTATGCTCATAATACAACTTCGCCAGTTTCAAACGGGCCTGCTGTTTCTGCTCACCACTCTGGTTTTTATACTCATCCAATAACATCTGTTCTACATCGCCCGACCGCCCAATCTCTTCCAAATATCTCTGGTAGGCATGGGTCAACATCTGCGAATCGGGATTCTTCGCTAACGCCTCCTGGTAAACTCCCTCCACCTCGTCATAAAGTTGCTGCTTCCGGGTATCCTCCGATACAATTTGAGCATATTGATATATCACATCCGCCAACGCCCGCCAATTCACTTCATCAGCAGGATTCTTCTTGATTAATTCTCGACAACTCTTGACGGTCATGGCGTGTATTTTTGTGAAATTGGCCGCTATCTCGGCGCGGGCTTCAACTGTCAATCCCTGTTCCCGATTCTTAAAGTTCGCCATCTGGAAGGCCAATAATTTCGGATAATACACCACACGAAACTTAAGTAAACTCTCATGCCGAGGATTAATTTGGGCAATCTTGTCCAACAGTCGCACCATTTCAATCGCCCGCTCCTCAGTAAGATTCTCGATCCCCGCCCGAACATTACGATAATGCAGTTGACCAGCCAGCAGCAAATTAGCCCGTAAATCGTACCTGTCCTGCTGAACCGCCTTTTGAGCATATTCCAAAGCCTTTTCATAACGCCCCAGCTTAAAACATGCCTGGGCAAGGGCAATATGAGTGCTCGCCGAAAGTGGATTCACCTGGAGGTAACCTTCCATGCGATCTATTGCATCCGACCACAAATTCTGAGCTTCCTCCCGAAGACGACTCGCCTCGGCCCGATTCCCGGCTTCTTCCATCTCCGCAGCCAAAGACTCATTGGCTATTGCACGTGAAGTCTTAAAATCACCTTCAAAAAGTTGCGCCTCGGATTCCGATATCTTGCCCACAACCCCGATCAACTCCTGCGCCTCTTCCCATTCCCTTAACTTCAAAACTACCCCAAAAAAAC
>JAGHBX010000128.1 GCA_021160785.1 Planctomycetota bacterium
CCGCTTTGTCGAGCAGTTGCTGAGTTGCTTTTTTCACGTCGTCGGTTGTTCCGCGAACCATCACATCCAGCGGCGGGATGTTGCCCATTAAGACAACCTCCGGACCGAGGTCCGCCCGTGCCTTTGCAATATCGACTTCGTGGCTGAAGTTGAACACGTCCATGCCGATCGTTGCAAGGCCGCTGAGCATATTGGCGTTTGGCGTGTCGTTGTGATAAATATGGATCAGCTCGCCGAAACTCTCAAAGATGCGGCGAAGGTACGGCAGGGCGAATTTCTCCATATCCGCCGGACTCATCATGCCGACGACATCGTCAAGAACCAGCACACCGATTGCGCCGTCCATCCTTTTTAGCTGACACTGCAGCCAGTTGATACACAACTGCGTAACCTTATCCAGCAGCGACAGACATTTATCCGCCTCCATCTGTGTCGCCATGAGAAACTCCGTTACGCCCAGCAAATGCGAAGCGATCGCAAGGGGTCCCCTGCATGCGGCCATTCGCGGCGAAAGATCTGCCTTGGCAAGTGCGGGCGCTGCGGTTTCGTACCGCCGCAGGATAGCGGGCATCAGCCCGTCGGCCTCGGGATTGGGGACATCCATCTCCAGCAGCCCATCCAATGTGCCGGGATAGTGATGCACAGCGGGAGGTGAGTCCTGCATCCACTGGATCGGCACGCCCCAGCCGCTTGGCTCGGCGGCCATACCGAACTCAACCCACGAACCCGGCACGAACGCGACACCCGGCAGATCATCCAGCGCCTTGCGGTACGCATCGAGCCAGATGCGCACATCAAAGTAAAAATCGAGTGTATTAACCCCCGCATAGCCCGGCAACCACGGCGAATCGACGATCAAGGCGACCATCGTCTTGCCGGCGGCCTTGCCGCGGACAATTCCTTCAAACTCAGACAGTGTTTGCCGATTGTCGGACATGGAACATAAACTCAGTGAAAAATCACATTACGGAGCAGCGCTGACGAGCCCCAACTTCTCCGGCAGCCACATTGACAGCGGCTCGAGATACGTACAAATCAGCAACACAGCAACCATCGACACAAAGAACGGAAGAATATGCTTTATCACCTTGCTGACCGTGGTCTCGGCAATGCCGCAGCCTAAGAAAAGGCACGTCCCCACCGGCGGCGTACAGAGCCCTATACAAAGGTTCATAATCATAATGATACCGAAGTGAAGCGGGTCTACTCCGAACTTCGCAACAATCGGCAGGAAAATAGGTGTAAAGATCAGAACCGCCGGCGTCATATCCATAAATGTCCCGACCGCCAGCAGCATGAAATTAATGATCAGCAGCAGCACCCACTTTGTCTCGGTCAGGCCCAGCAGAAAAGCGCTTACATTTTGAGGAACATTCTGATTGGCCAGCACCCAACTCATCGCCATAGACGTGGCGACAAGCACCATAACCACAGCGGTCGTTACCGCCGACTGCAGGATGATGGCGGGCAGCTCCTTGAACTTGACCTCACGATACAAAAAGACCGACAGCAGAAACGAATACACAACCGCAATCGCCGATGCCTCAGTCGCCGTAAAGATGCCCGCCAGGATGCCGCCTAATACAATGACAATCAGCATCAGCGCCGGGATCGCCTGAACAAATTTCACGAACCCGTGCCATGAAACCTTCCTGCCGTACCAGATGACAAGGCCTATGACCAACAGTGAGTAAAGGGTAAGGACAAGATACATCGTCGCAAGTTTGTCGGCCTCATACACGCGGGCGACAAGAAATCCTCGCATGAAAATAATGGGCACAAAAAGAAGCCCCAGGAGCCCCGCGGCAATGGTTTTGGTCTCCGGCGATTTGCCGGTGAACTTCAGGTACAGGTTGACAACAAACATCGCAGCGATAAGAACGCCACTGACGACAAGTATTGCGATCTTGATGGTCGCAAGGCCAGCCAGCAGAGCGGTATTGCTTTGTGCCTGCAGGATAACGTCCTCAGCGATGCCAAAACGCCCCTTGACGGCTAACAGCACAATCGGCACGCCCACACACACAACAGTACCTACCAGGCGTATGATGATCTCCCTGAGCTTGAACATCTCCTCATTACCGTACTTCTGCCTGGCGGCTATGACGCCTGCGACAATCATCAGTCCTAATCCCACCATGATCCCGGGAATCACGCCCGCCATGAAGATCGCGGCAATCGAAACGGCCCCGCCCGTCGCCAGCGCGTAGACGATCATCACGTTGCTCGGCGGAATCAGCAGCCCCGTCGTGGCGGCCGTAATACTGATCGAAGCGTTGAAGTCGCGGTGGTAACCCATCTTGTTCATCAGCGGGACCATGAACCCCCCTACCGACGAAACCGCCGCCGCCGCCGAACCCGATATCGAGCCGAACAGCATGCAGGTGAAAATGTTTACAAAGGCAAGCCCGCCCCGAAAGCCGCCGACCAGCACATTGGCAAAGTCAATGAGCCGGCGGGCGATTCCGCCATGACCCATAAACAAGCCCGACAGAATAAAAAACGGAATCGCCAGAAGCGCAAAACTGTCGATGCCAGTCGCCATCTGCTGCGAAACGAACATCATCGGCCGGTATATCTCCTCCGTGCCGATAACGAGCACGCTCAATATCGTCGCGATACCCATGCAAAACGCCACCGGGACATTCAGTAGCAGCAGAATGATAAATGTCAAAACCAAGACGATTATCGCAGTGGACATTTACATTTCCTCAACAGGTTCCATACGTTCTTTAATCAGCCGCCTGAGTCATCTCCGTGCCCGGATGCGGCCCGTCCGGACGATGCTTCACCAGCGCAATGATCTTGCCGATCATCAGTTCGATACTGTAGATAGTCAGAAAGAATCCGCTGATCGGAAGCGCCAGGTACACGTACCCCATCTCAATACCCATCGCAGGAGAAGGCTGGCCCAGGTCCAGGAAATCCAGCACGAGTTGAATGCCGCCGATCAGCATCACTGACAGCGAAAAAGCACCGATAAGGAAAAATACGACTATTTCGGTGTACAGACGCTTGCGGGTTGCAAGCTTGCCGACAAAATAATCGATCCCCAGGTGAGCACCCCGATACAGGGCGACGCTGGCGCCTAACATGGCAACCCAGATCATCAGGTAAGTCGCCAGTTCCTCGGTCCATTGACTGGATTTCTGCAACACGAACCGTGTGAAAACCTGCCAGACAACATCCAGCACCAGGACGGCCATAACAACAGTCAGCAGTATCTCGAGCGACCGGTCCAACAGTTTCTTTATCCTGCCGAACATCTGCTACTGTACCTCACCGATTCGCTTGACCAGATCGCCGATGCTCGTTCCGTCGTACTCCTTGAGCATGCCTTCGACCGCTTTTCTAAACGGCGCCTTGTCGGGCCTGATGATTTTGACGCCGGCCTTTTC
>JAGHBX010000214.1 GCA_021160785.1 Planctomycetota bacterium
CCCTGTATCCGGCACTGCTTCCACACCTCCTTCGTCATCGTCGGGCAAACCAGATAGCCCGTCTCCTTATCCACATAACCGGCAAAGCCAAACTTGCTGCCCGTCAAGCGCTTGGCATGAGCTAACACAAAATCGGATATCTCCTCGAACGAAAAATGAGGCTTGTTAAGAATATTAGACAGATTAGCCAGCGCCTTGTTCACCAACGACTCCCAGTACAACGCCGCCTCGGCCTCGCGAAGATCCGTAATATCAAGCCCATAGACATTTACATAATCGCTTTCGACAATCGGGGCAAAGACAAGCGAAAACACGCGCCCCCGGTACTTGATCTCGCCCCGCTGGACAGCACCGAGATTAAGAGCCTTTTCAACCATTTCAAGCCACTGTCCTTCAAGCCGCTGCCCCCGGCGACAACTCCATGCATTCTCCATCGCCAGGCCCGCGCGGTTGCTGTACAATATCGCACCATCCCGCCGGATGCGAAGGACAGCATTAGGATTCTCTGCCGGAAACTTTGCAAGACTTTCGATCTTTTCTTCGGCCCGTTTGCGTGCGGTGATATCACGCTGAATATTAGCGAAATACAGTATTGTGCCCTCACTGTCCACAGTCCCACTTATTGCCGAATAGGTCAAAAACTCACTGCCGTCCTTTTTTTTGTTCCAAATCTCACCTTCCCATGACCCATTCTTCACAAGAGCAGACATTATTTCATCGGCCGTAGCTTCCGGTGTAGGCCCGGCATTCAATATCTCAACATTCTTTCCTGCCAGTTCACCCCTGTCGTAACCAAAAAGCTCATCCATGGCCCTGTTCGTATATATCATCACACCGTCCGGCGAGACTATGCTCATACCATCCTTGGCGGTTTCAATAGCCTTGAGAAGCTTACCATGTTCCTCCTCCGCTTTCTTCCGCTCGGTTACATCCCGGTCCACCCCGCGGAAGCCTGTCAGCCGACCGTCCACATCCAGGATCGGCACCGCGTTGCTTTCGAGATAGCGGTAACTTCCATCTTTGTGTTTCCACCGAATCAGTTGGTTTCGCCAGCCCTCCTTTTGCCTGGTCCACTCCGGCAGCATCTTTTCGATTTCCCTTTTATCCTCGGGATGCATCAGGTCAAAGTTCGGCTTTCCAATTAGCTCGTCCGACGAATAGCCTAAGATCGACTCGACGGCCGGGTTGCTGTACGTGTGCACCCCCTCCAGGTCTATCGCCCAAATCCAGTCCGTGGATGTCTCAACCAGGGCACTGACTGTCTGCTCTCTCTCCTCCAGCGACTCCAGCATTTGACTGTTGGCCAGACCGATCGACGCAATCTCTCCAAAGGCCGCAGCCAGTCTGGCATCGTCGTCATTGAACGGACTCGGCTTGTTGGCAAGACCGATTACACCGACAACTTTCTCCTCCAGAATCAGGGGGGCAAACAGGATATTATCAAGCTTTACATGATCGAGGGGTATGTATTTTATCCAGGGACTATTGCCAAAGTCATTTTCGTAGACAGTTTTGCCAGTTGCATAAGCCTCACCCCTCAATCCGCGGATTGGCATTGGCAGATCAGGATCGACGCGGCATGCCCGCCCGCCGGCGTCAAGGAAGAGAACCTCGTTTTCAGTGCCATCGGCGCTCATCAGCGCAACATATCCGGCCGTCGCACCGGTTAATTCCTTGCAGATATCGAATATCGCACGCGCCGTCGGTTCAAATTCCCGATATCGCAGGACCGCCCGCGCACCTTCCAGCAACGCGGCCGCTTCGGTGCCGGCCGGCTGAACTTCGTCTTCGGTCTCCGGCAAAGTCGACAACTGCCGTTTCAGCCACAAAGTCATCGCGCCCACGGCGGCAACAAAAACCAGAAAGAACACCTGCAAAACGCCGGCCTCAAAATTCATGGAGATAACAATCGCCGCCGCAAGCACGGCTAATAGAACATATACCACCCCATTCAGCCAGCCCATGATCCTCGAAGGTCTATCCTTGTCCTTCATAAGCACTCTCCCCGGCAGAACATTCAATATAAGTTTTGTTCTGCAATATTAACACGGATCACGGCAAGCCGCAACATACTTACGGTCTTTTTTGTCAAATTACAGGTTTTTTTTTGGCCCCGTCCCGGGCTTTTTACGCTTGCCCAACAGACACCAATGTGCTTTAATTGCCTGTTGCAGGTGAATTCGACACGTTTTTTGACTGTGAGGATGACAATGAGAGCAATTCAAATCATCAAACCGCGAAAAATCGCAATGCTCGACGATGCCCCCAAACCCAAACCCGTCGAAGGCCAAGTGCTCGTCAAGTGCAGCCATATCGCGCTTTGCGGCTCTAATATGGGTCAGTACACCGGCGAAGGGCTCTGGGCGGATATCGACTTTCCCAACCCCGTCGGCTGGGCCGGCCATGAGAATACCGGGATAATCGAAGAATCACGCTGCCAGGGATGGGAGCCCGGCGAACTCGTACTCGCCCAGCCGAGGGCTATTTTGGCTTTGCAGAATATATCGTGTCAAAACCGCCGGCGATCGCAAGATTACCGCAGGACTCGCCCAACGTCGCCGGCCTCATCGTAGCGCAACCGCTGGCGACGGTCCTTCGCGCATTGACGAAAACCGAAAACATTGCCGCCAAACGCTGCGCCGTCGTCGGACAGGGCCCGATGGGACTCATCTTCACACATATTCTCAGGCTCATGGGAGCAAGCGAAATAATCGCAACCGACGTCCTCGACTGGCGGCTGGAATGGTCAAAACGTTATGGAGCAAATCACGTAATAAACGCCACAAATCAGGACGTCGTAAAAGTCGTCGGCGAACTTACCAACGCCGACATGGTCGACTTCGCCGTCGACGCCGCCGGACAGGTCGAATCACTCGCCACCGCCGCACTCCTGCCCAAAGTCGGAGGCCGACTGTTCGTCTTCGGAATGCCCCACTACGAACAACAACTCTTCCCGTGGTATCACGTCTTCCGGCACAACATACAGATCAACACCTGTGTCGGACCCGAATGCGGACCATTCTTCCAGACCGCAGCCGACATGGTGCTCGACGAACGATGCAAGGCGCTGGTGGATATGGTTACCCCGGTCATGCCGTGGGCCAAGGCGCCCGAAGCATTCGAAATGTACGCAAACTTTGCAAAAGACTCACTGAAACTGACACTCGAACTATGAACCACAAAAACACGAACGTAGGGTGGGCTAATGATTTTGTAGGGTGGGCTCTTAGCCCACCGGCAACACGCCCAGCCAGGGTGATCCCGATTCATTGGGAAGCCAAAGGCCAAGTGGATGGCTAATCGAACCCAAAAAAAAACATCCTCAAAAAAGATAGCAGGACCATGATCGAATACAACGTAACCAACGATATTTGCACCTTGCGTCTCAACACCCCGCCGGTAAACACCTTCACCTTCGGTTTGCTGGCACAACTGCAATCCGCTGTCAGACGGGCGAACGATGACGGCAACGTCCGGGCAATTGTCCTCATCGGAGATGAAAAGCACTTCAGCGCAGGAGCCGATGTCAATATCTTCGAGAAAATCACCTCCGCCGCCGAAGCAATCGAGATATCCCGCACCTTCCAGGATGCCTTCGGCGCGGTCGAGGATTCGGCAAAGCCCGTCGTCGCCGCTGTAGCGGGCAAGGTCATGGGCAGCGCCCTGGAAGTGGCGTCGGCCTGTCATTTCCGCGCCTGCACGCCTAATGCAATGTTCTCAATGCCCGAAGTCAGGCTCGGTATTAACCCAGGCGCAGGCGGCACGCAAAGACTTCCCCGCCTGATCGGTCCGGCGGCGATCAGGATGCTGCTCACCGCAGAAACCATCAATGCAGAGCAGGCCCTGCAGCTCGGCCTGGTCGATGCAATCTCCCAGGATTCCGACCTCATCGCGACGGCACGAAAACTGCTCGATGCTCACCCGCAGCCCGTCAAAACGTCGACTCGAACCCACAAGATATCCGACAGCGATGCATACAACGCCGCAATTGTCTGGGCCGAGAAATTCATCGGCAGAGGACGGCCCGAAATCATTGCACCGCGTAAGATTCTCGAAGCGGTCAAGACCGGCATCGACGAATCATTCCAGGCAGGCCTGGCGGCCGAACAGCGGGGCTTTGCCGAATGCATGGGCACTCTGGCGACACGCAATAAAATTTATGTCTTCCTGGCCACGCGAAAAACCACCAAGGCCCCTGGCCTCGCGGACGAAAAACCCGCAACGATTAAGAACACGGCCGTCGTCGGAATGGGCTCGATGGGCACGGGCATCGCACATGCCATGATCATCGCCGGTCTGCCCGTCGTCGTATTCGACCGGGATCGCGCGATCCTCGAAAAAGGACTCGCGCAAATCACGGGTTCCGTTGAAAAGAGAGTCGCCGCCGGCAAGCTCTCCTCCGCACGCGCCAAGCAAATGCTCACCCTGATCAGGGCGGCAACAGACCCACATGACATCGCCCAGGCCGATCTCGTCATAGAGGCGGTATTTGAAGATATTCCCACAAAGCAAGCGGTAATCGCCGAGATAGAAAAAGCATGTTCCGCCCAGGCCATCATCGCCTCGAATACGTCAACGCTCTCGCTCGATACGTTGGCTGAAAACATGAAGCACCCCGACAGGCTCGTGGGCCTGCACTTTTTCAACCCGGCCCAGCGAATGCCGTTGGTTGAAGTTATCAAACGCGACTCGACGCCCGCCAGTACAATCGCCACGGCCCTGAACTTCGCAAAGCGGATTCGAAAGACACCGGTCCTGGTCGCAAACAGCACAGGCTTTCTCGTAAACCGAATCTTCATACCGTACTTCAAGGAAGCCTTCTATCTCCTTGAAGATGGCGCCGACGCGCGAGCAATCGACGCGGCGGCGGTCGACTTCGGTTTCCCGATGGGGCCGTTGACTTTAATAGATATGGCGGGACTGGATATCCTCGTATTTACCGACGAGGTCATGCACAGCGCGTTTCCGCGACACGGGTCGCTCTCGGCGATCGCCACAAAGCTCGTCGAAAAGGGGTGCCTCGGCCAAAAAACCGGCTCGGGCCTTTACAAATACCAAAAAGGAGACTATACTCGGCACGATAACCCGGATGCACAAAGTATTATCGCAGGCGCTCGCAGCAAGAGGGATATCACACAAGACCGGGTGGATCACGAAGAGATTATCGACCGGCTCGTGCTTAGAATGGTAAACGAAGCCCTCTACGTGATGAACGAGCAGATCGTCCGGCGACAATCGGACGTCGATGCGGCAATGGTCTTAGGCACGGGCTTTCCGGATTTCCGCGGCGGAGTCCTGAAATACGCCAACGACCTTGGAATCGAAACAGTTATCAATCGGCTCGAAGCCTTAGCCAAAAAACACGGCGAGCGCTTCCAGCCACCCAGGCAGGGACCAAATAGAATGTAGAGTGGGGCTTGCCCCACCGAATGATTTATAAGAAAGGACATTAATAATGCCTGCACCCGCAGAACGAAAAGGCATCGAAGCCACAAAAAAGATGAAAGGCCTTATGGGGGGCTACTTCATGGAGTTGATGGGCGAATCCGCTTCGGACAAAAAGGTCGCCTGGTGCACAAGCGTCGGTCCCGCCGAACTCCTCATCGCTCTCGGCTTCAATGTCTACTTCCCCGAGAATCACGGCGCGATGCTGGGCGCAACCCGCATGGCGACCGACCTGATACCTCTGGCCAACGCTCGCGGCTTCTCGCCGGACATCTGCTCGTATCTGACAAGCGATATCGGCTCATACATCAAAGGTGAAAGCCCATTCAACAAGATGAATCTCCCCGGCCCGCCAAAGGCGGACGTGCTGGTCTTCAACACCAACCAGTGTCGCGACGTACAAGACTGGTTCCAGTTCTACGCCCGCGAATGGGACGTGCCCTGCATCGGCGTCCACACGCCCCGGGGAATCGGCGACGTCGACGACATCATCATTCAGGGTGTGGCCAGGCAAATCAAAGCCCTCGTCGAACCCTTAGAACAAATCGCCGGCCAAAAGCTCGACTACGACAAACTCAAAGAAGTCATCGGACTTTCAAGGGAGTGCACCGAGTTGTGGAAGGCGATCCTCAAGACCGCCGCCAACGCGCCGGCGCCCCTGACATTTTTCGACGCCACGATCCAGATGGGCCCGGCCGTCGTGCTCCGCGGCACGCAGGGCGCCATCGACTACTACAAGATACTGCTTGCTGAACTCAAACAGCGCATCGCCGATGGCGTCGCAGCCGTCGAAGGTGAAAAATTCAGGATCTACTGGGAAGGCATGCCCATCTGGGGCAAACTCAAACCGCTGAGCATGCAGTTCATGGAACTGAGCACCGCCATAGTAGCGTCAACCTACTGTAATAGTTGGATATTCGACGACCTCGATCCCGACAAACCCTTCGAGTCAATGGCCAGAGCATACTCGGAGCTGTTTATCTGCCGAAGTGACGACCGCAAGGAAGCGTATATGGAAACCATGATCGAAAAGTTCAAGATCGACGGCGTACTCTATCACGACGCCAAGACCTGTCCCAACAACTCCAACAACCGCTACGACATGCCGCAACGCCTCCAGGCGAAAACAGGCAAACCTTTCGTAGTAGTCAACGGCGACCTCAACGACTTGAGACTGTATTCCGAAGAGCAGACCAGAACCAACATAGAGGCGTTCATAGAACAACTCGCCGAAGGATAGGAAGCAACGCAATCTACAATCTAAAATCTACAATATAAAATCAAATGGCTTATTACTGTGGAATCGACATAGGCGCATCGGCGGCAAAGCTCGTCATCATCGACGAGGCCGCCAACATGCAGGCTAAGGCGAAGGCCCCCTCCGGCGTCGACTACACACAAACCGCAGAGACGCTTCTAAACGACGCTTTAGCCGGCGCATCTCTGGAAAGAGACCAAATCGCCAACACGGTCTCCACGGGCTACGGACGCGACAACGTCCCGTGGGCAAACGGCAAAATGACCGAAATCGCCTGCCACGGCAAGGGCGCCTTCTTTCACTCTAAAAAACGCATCACCGTCATCGATATCGGCGCCCAGGACAGCAAGGTCATCCACCTCGACGACCGCGGCAGGCGCGAAGGCTTCAAGATGAACCGCAAGTGCGCCGCCGGAACCGGCGCCTTCATCGAGGAAATCGCACACCGCCTCGCTCTCGATGTCTCCCAACTGAATGACCTGGCGGAAAAGTCCACCAAAGACGTGCCCTTGGGCAGTTTCTGCACCGTCTTTGCCGCGACCGAAGTACTCGAAAAGATCCGCAAAGGCGTCGCTGTCGAAGACATCGTCAAAGGCGCATTCAGTTCCGTCGTAAAACGAATCCTCGAAATGGACCGAATAACCGGCTCGCTCGTGACAACCGGCGGCGTCGTGGCTCATAACCCGCACCTTGCCAAAATGTTGGGCGTCGCCTTCGCAACCGAGGCCGCAACGCCCCCGGACGCCCAGTACACAGGCGCCTTCGGTGCGGCTCTGTTTGCAATGGAAAAATCAAAGGCTCCGTCAACGCAAAAGGACTAAATGCTAAGAACTTCTAACAAAATGAATCGTGGCACGGGCATCCTGCCCGTGTATCATGGGCAAGATGCCCATGCCACATTAAGACACTCATTTTGTTGGGTAC
>JAGHBX010000294.1 GCA_021160785.1 Planctomycetota bacterium
AGCAGGTTTGCGGGTGCCGCCGATAGAGACGGAGGAGTGTTTGGCGGCGCTCGTAAGCTGTGCTTTTATATAAGATTAGGGGGTTCAGTGTCAGGTTGGCGATGTGTGCGGGGGCGATAATAGCTGTTTTTTTATTGTTTAAGTGCGGGCATTTGGCCGATAGTCAGGTATAGAGAGCGAGCCTGGGCTTGGCTGCTTAGGGGGTTTGGGGCGGTCAGGAATCAAGATGCGGGGGTGCGGTTTTCCGGGCGGTATTAGTCGTGAGTTTTGAGGGGGCAGGAAAAAATTAGCATTTTTTTTAATTTTTTAATTTTTTTTGGTTTTTTTTTGTTTGCATCCGGGGGATACGCTCTATATACTCTTTCGTTTGCAAAGGGGCTAACGGCACAGAATCCCTGCAAATTTTCAGTTCAGGTAAAATTGATGCCCAGCGGCGGGGTGTATTAACCGCCGGTGTCGGGCAGTTAGAGTTATTGTTGAGTTAAACGCTGCTGTAGCTCAGTGGTAGAGCACGTCCTTGGTAAGGACGGGGTCATGGGTTCAAATCCCATCAGCAGCCAAATGACAACATTGCGGCGTTTGAGATTGGCTGAATATAAAATATTGTCTCAGATTTTTTTGAGGTTTCGAGAAACGATTGCAGAAAGTTGAAAGCGAAAATATCAGGAGGTTATTGACAGATGGCTAAGGCTGTATTTGAGCGGACAAAACCGCACGTGAACATTGGAACGATCGGTCATATTGACCATGGCAAGACGACTCTGACGGCGGCGATAACGATGCGCCTCGCTCAGAAGGCGGGTTCGGGTAATGTCAAGAAGTTCGAGGACATTGACAACGCTCCTGAGGAGAAGGAGCGCGGCATTACGATTAACACGGCTCATGTGGAGTACGAGACGGATAATCGTCACTACGCTCACGTGGACTGTCCTGGTCATGCCGATTATGTGAAGAACATGATTACCGGCGCCGCCCAGATGGACGGTGCGATTCTGGTTGTCGCGGCCAGTGACGGTCCGATGCCTCAGACTCGCGAGCATATTCTTCTTGCTCGCCAGGTAAACGTTCCGCGGATAGTGGTCTACCTTAACAAGGTCGATCAGGTTGACGATCCTGAGCTTCTGGAGTTGGTTGAGATGGAGCTTAGAGAGCTTCTGGATAAGTACCAGTTCCCCGGCGATGAGATTCCGATCATCCAGGGTTCTGCTCTTGCGGCGATGCAGTCTGAGGGCAAGGACGACGAGGCGTGCAAAAGCATTGACGAGTTGATGGCTGCGGTTGACGAATATATTCCGGTTCCGGAGCGTTTAGTCGATCTTCCGTTCCTTATGCCGGTTGAGGACGTTTTCAGCATTAAGGGTCGCGGTACGGTTGGGACGGGTCGAATCGAGCGCGGCCAGATCAAGATTGGCGACGCGGTTGAGGTTGTCGGTCTTGCCGATGAGGTCCGGAAGACGACCTGTACTGGTGTCGAGATGTTCAATAAGACGCTGAATGAAGGTCAGGCCGGCGACAATGTGGGGCTGTTGCTTCGTGGTGTCGAGAAGAAGGATCTCGAGCGTGGGCAGGTTGTGTCGGCGCCGGGCAGCATTACGCCGCATACGAAGTTTATTGCTGAGGTTTACGTGCTGACGAAAGAGGAAGGCGGTCGTCATACACCTTTCTTTAGCGGTTATCGTCCGCAGTTTTTCTTCCGTACGACGGATGTAACGGGTGCGGTGACGGAGATTCGCAGCCGCGAAGGCAAGGCTGTCGAGATGTGCATGCCGGGCGACAACATTGAGATGCAGGTTGAGATCATTTCGAAGATTGCGATGGAAGACGGTTTACGTTTTGCGATTCGTGAAGGCGGCAGGACTGTTGGCGCCGGCGTGGTAACGAAGATTATCGAGTAAACCCGATTAGTGTATCCAGGGTGCTGTGGGAAAACCACAGCACCTTTTTCGCCTCTTGAGCCTGAAACACTCGAGGGGTGCGTTTTTTTGAGAGGTTATAATGGCAAGGTCGAAGAAGCGTGAACATGTCTGGCTGGAGTGTAAGGAATGCGGTGATCGCAATTATCGTACGGAGGTTAATGTTCAGGGTGGTACTCCGAAGTTTGAGTTGAACAAGTTTTGCAAGAGGGAGCGAAAACGCACCGTACACAAGATAAGGCGGAAGTAGCCGGATGTAGGCCAGTAGCTCAATTGGCAGAGCAACGGTCTCCAAAACCGTAGGTTGGGGGTTCGACTCCCTCCTGGCCTGTTTTCGTTTGGCTTGTTTTTGCCGAGAAGAAGAGTTCAAATCAGGGATATATTTCGAGATGTCATTTAAGATATACAAGCGAGGCCAGGGGATCAATACCCGTCTTTGGAGCGGGTTGGTGTGTTTTGCGATCACGGCGATTGGGTGCTTCAGGCTTTACCAGATTCTGCTTTCGCGAACGAACAATATCTGGCTTTATACGTTGGCGCCTACGGGTGTTTGTGCTGCAATCGCACTTTTGATTTTCTGGCTCGTAAACAAGCCGAACATTGCCGACTTTATGATCGCGGCGGAAGGTGAGATTAAGAAGGTGAGTTGGTCGAGCAGGCGGGAAATAGTGGCGTCGACGACAATCGTTATTGGCGTAGTGTTAAGTATGGGCGCCATGCTGGTTGGCGTGGACTTTGTGTTCCGCAGCCTGTTTGAGTTTGTGTTAAAGCTTTATGAGTGAAGAACGGATTTTCCGTAAGTCAGGAAATTAATCATGCAGTGGTACGTTTTGCGAGTAGCATCCAATAAGGAAGAGAAAGTGCGTGAGTCGCTTTCGCGCAAGATGGAGGTCGAAAGCGTCGAGAGCGTCGGGCGTATCATGGTGCCGGTAGAGCAGATCAAACGTATCCGCGGCGGTAAGCAGCGTGTTTTGAAGCGTAAGCTTTATCCCGGCTATGTGTTCATGGAGATGGAGCCGAAAGAGGACGGTCATATACCGGACGAGGCGTGGTTTATTATTAAGGAAACCTTGGGCGTAGGCGACTTTATCGGTACGGAGGGTGTTCCGACGGCGATGCGCGATACGGATGTCGCCAAGATGCTCAAGGAGGCTGAAAGGCCGGAAGATACGCCGAATATCAAAGTGGAGTTCGAGAAGGGTGATGTCGTGAAGATCCGGGACGGTGCATTTGAGAATTTCGAGGGCACTGTGGATTCGATCGATACGGAGCGCGGCGTGGTCCAGGTGATCGTAACGATCTTCGGCCGCAGCACCCCTTTGGATATCGAGTATTGGCAGATCGAGAAGATATAGGCGGTGGGCTGCTCGCCCACCTTATTGACTATTTTCGATTGACGATTGACTATTGTGTTGTTGAATCGCCTCCGGCGATGTTTGTATTAGTCCCCGAATAAATCGGGGCTTTGGTCCGGGGGGCAGAGGGATTATTTTTCAGTTACGAGGACGTTTGATGGCTAAGGAAGTTGCGGCAAAGATAAAATTGCAGGCGAAGGGCGGACAGGCTACACCTGCACCCCCGATTGGTCCGGCGTTGGGTCAGCACGGGGTGAATATCGGTCAGTTTGTTTCCCAGTTCA
Organism: Planctomycetota bacterium; assembly: GCA_021160785.1. Lineage (GTDB taxonomy): Bacteria > Planctomycetota > Phycisphaerae > Sedimentisphaerales > Anaerohalosphaeraceae > B28-G16. The sequence goes on from JAGHBX010000294.1 coordinate 3,553, forward strand.
ATGAGCGGACGCGAGACCTCAACGGGACTATTGTTCCTGTCGAGATCAATGTCTATGGCGACAAGAGTTTTGACTTTATCGTCAAGAGTCCTCCTGCTGCTGTGTTGCTGAAGCAGGAAGCCGGTCTTGCCAAAGGCAGCGGCGAGCCGAACAAGGATAAGGTCGGACAGGTTACCAAGGCGCAGGTCCGCAAGATATCCGAAAGAAAGTTCGAGGATCTCAATGCATACGATCTTGACCAGGCCGACAAGATCATCGAGGGTACGGCGCGAAGCATGGGTATTGAGGTTGTAGAAGGTTAGAAAATTCCTGGGCAAGCGGTCGAGTCCGGTTGCCGTGCTTAAAGGCAAACAGGTTTTTATAGAGTGTAATGCTGACCACGGCATAGAGTGGGAGCGAAAGAAAGTATTAATTCGCGGAGAGAATTATGGCGGAAAGAAGTAAGAGGTACAGGTCCGAATCGGGGAAGGTCGACAAGACTCCGTTAGGTTTGCCTGAGGCGGTCAAGAAGATCAAGTCATTGGCGTCCACGAAGTTCGACCAGTCGGTGGAATGCGTGATGCATCTGGGTATTGACCCCAAACAGGCCGACCAGATGATTCGCGGCGCAATCAGTTTGCCCAACGGCATCGGCAAAGCCCGCAAGGTAATCGCTTTTTGCGAGGATGGCGACATAGAGGCCGCCAAGGCGGCGGGGGCTATCGAAGCCGGCAACGACGAACTGGTCCAGAAGATACAGGACGGCTGGATGGATTTCGATGTGGCTATTGCGGCGCCGAAGGTCATGGGCAAGGCGGGCAAGTTAGGGCGTATCCTGGGTCCGCAGGGCAAGATGCCCTCGCCCAAGAACGGGACGGTAACGCCGAATGTGGCTGAAGCGGTGAAGGAGTTTGCCGCCGGCAAGGTCGAGTACCGGAACGATTCAGGAGGCAATATTCACGCCGTCGTCGGCAAGCTGAGTTTTAACGAGGACAAGCTCGCCGAAAACATCGAGGCATTTTTGACGCATATCAAGAGACTGAAACCGACCTCGGCCAAGGGGACATACATCAAGAAGGTATGTATCAGTGCAACCATGAGCCCGGCCGTCGTGCTGGACTATGCATGATTGGCGGGATTTGACTGTCGGCCGGCGTTTCGGTCGTTTTCACAGATCAGGAGATAAACAGTTCCTGCAGAGGCAGGATTTTAGATTCGAGGTGAGGCAATGAGCACATATGTTAAGGGATTATTCCAGAAGGAACTGGAAAAGAAGTTTGAAGCGGTGGATGATTTTCTTGTTGTTGACACCAAGGGTGTCGGCGGCAACGACAACAACGAGATGCGAGGCGCGCTGAAAGCCAAGGGTATCAGGCTTGCCGTTGTCAAGAACGCGATGATGAGCAGGGCGCTCGAAGGTCTGGGTAAGCCGTCTGCGAAGAGTCTGTTCGAGGTCGGTCCCAAGGCGGTCGCTTACGGCGGCGACAGTATTGTCGATGTCGCCAAGGAGATCGCCGAATGGGGCAAGAAGCTTGAGGTGGTCAGCATTGAGGGCGCTTTTGTGGACGGCGAGGTTCTCGATACCGACAGTGCAATGGCGTTATCGAAGATGCCGAACAGAATTGAGCTGCAGGGGGCGGTCGTTATGCTCGCCAACTCTCCGGGCCGTCGTATTGCCGGTGGGCTTATTGGGCCGGGAGGTATTATTGCCGGTTGTATCAAGGGGCTTGTCGAGAAGCTGGAGAAAGAGGCGGCGTAGGCTGATTGTAGATTGTAGATTGTAGATTGACGATTTTAGATTGTGTGGTTGAGTGGTCCCCGATGGCGGGGGCTAAACAGGTAACTGTCCCCTATTTTGGGG
>JAGHBX010000509.1 GCA_021160785.1 Planctomycetota bacterium
AAAACCGACACCCTGATAATCGATGTCCTGGCCTCGCTGGCCCAATCCGCCCACAAGCTCTGCAACGACATTCGCCTGCTGGCCAACCGAAAAGAAATCGAAGAACCTTTCGCCAAAACCCAGGTCGGTTCCTCGGCAATGGCGTACAAGAGAAATCCAATGAGGTGCGAACGTATCACCGCACTGAGCCGTTTTCTCATCAGTCTGGCTGCCAACCCGCGGATGACCGCCGCTGAACAATGGTTGGAAAGAACCCTGGATGACTCGGCCAACCGCCGTATCGTTCTGGCCGAAGCCTTCCTCACCGCCGACGGCATATTGCAAATACTCATCAACGTCCTCGACGGACTGGTAGTCTACCCTAAAGTCATCGCCGCGAACCTCAATGCTGAACTGCCGTTTATGGCCACTGAGAACATCCTTATGGCCGGGGTCAAGGCCGGCGGAAACCGCCAGTCGCTGCACGAAAAGATCAGGAAACATTCCCACGCCGCCGCCGCTCGTGTAAAGGAACAGGGCAAGGACAACGACCTTATCGACAGGCTCAAGGCCGACCCCGCCTTTGAAAAGATAGACTTTCACAAGGTCCTCGACCCCAAAGACTACATCGGCAGGGCTCCGGAGCAGGTCGACGAGTTCCTCGAAAACTACATCGAGCCGGTCCGCCGAAAATACAAAGACCAATTAGGCCGTAAAGTCGAACTGAACGTATAACTGCTGACAAGAGAACTTCAGCCCAGCCGCAAGCCAAATTCCATCGGAGAAAAAAATGACTACCGAAGAACTTATCAAAAGAATCAAAGAAACCGCCTATCTCACCGGCGAATTTACCCTTCGCAGCGGCAAAAAGAGCAACTATTACCTCGACAAGTATCTCTTTGAGACCTGCCCGGATATCCTCGAGGCCCTGGCCGAGGAGTTCTCCCGATACGTCGATAAAGACGTCGACATCATCGCCGGAGCGGAACTCGGCGGGGTCGCCCTGGCCGCCGCCACCGCCGTCAAGACCGGCAAAAACTGGCTCATCGTCCGAAACAGCAAAAAAGGCTACGGAACCGGAAATCTGGTCGAGGGCAAACTCAAAGCCGGCGATTCTGTATTGCTGGTTGAAGACATTGCCACTACCGGCGGACAGGTGCTCGAAGCGGCCAACATAATCTCCCAGGCCGGGGCAAAAGTAAAAAGAATAGTCTGCGTAATAGACCGCCTCCAGGGTGCGGCCGAGAATATAACCTCCGCCGGCTACGATTTCGAAAGCATCCTGACAAAAGAAGACCTCGGCATAAAAGACTGACCCCCGCCGGGACCTGATAGCCACAAATGGAATAATGATGGACGCCCGGAAATTACTATACAACACAGACGAATTCGCCCATCTTTCCCGCAAGCCCCCAACATCCGCACCAGTTATACGACATTGCCAGGGCATACGTGGAATCATTTCGATCTCTCATGGCTTTGTAAAAAAGTGGCAGAACTGTATTGTCAAACTAATCGGTTCGTCGCGGTTTGGTTAATGTTGCGATCCAGGCATACCTGACAGCAGCGGTGATAAACTTAAAACGCCTGGCAACATATGCCAGCGATTTTGGAGACTTTATACGCTCATTTTTTGATTATATTTGCATATATTTGGCTATGCAAACACCTTGTAACAAAGTTAGAGAAAAAATCAAGAGTAGACCATCCTTGACCAAAACAGCATGAGCAAAAAATTAAATACTATAAAACAGACTTTTTCAACAGTCCCACTGTCCCTAATATTAAAGTCAGGAATTGCACTTAGCATCGAAGCCGAACAGGGCGATTTTAATTTGTCAAAGAGCGGGGACGTTTTTGAGCAGCCGGGGTGAAATCACCAGACAAAAAAACCGCGGATTCCTTAAGCAAAACTATTTTCTCGAGCTACTTGTCTTTTTCTTCAGTAGTACGATAATACCAGCAATAACTATTGCAGCCGTTACCACAATCAGGACATAAACCGCTGGAGGCAAGTCCCCCTCGGTTGCCATTGGCAAACTTCGCTCTGTCTTTTCCTCTTCTGTCTTCTCCTCCACCTCCTCTTGTAGTGTTTCTGCGGTGTCAGCGACCTCAAGTTGGTGAAAATCATAAGTTCGGAACTGTTTGGGGTCATCAAGGACATCAAACATACCCAGGTAATCGTTGCTGAGCCGCATCTTTTCTCTTGTTATCGCCTCAAGATTTATAGCACGAGTAGCAAAATCCGTGTTCTCAGGAACCAATCGGGAAAAATACTTGATGTTTCTTCCGTCCTGGTACAGGGAAAGAAATCGCCACCCTTTCATCGAGCCCTCCCCAACGCAGGGATACGCGAGGTACTTGTTCGGGCTCAGCACGCTTCTTTGATTTAGCTGTGTAATAGGCCCAACTGGGAAGTCAGCTATTTTTACCCGTTCAGGACGTGTAATGCTCACAATTATGTTAGAGACGGGAGCTTCTTCCTTCGACACTGTAAATTCCTTCTTCTGTGCGGTTACAAACATCATGTCAAGAATCAGGTCTGCTGTACGATACTGCGTTGAGAGTCGGAATGCCGGCGGATCGTCCTCCATCCCCCCCCTGACAATATCAATAGTATAGGGCACATCTTCTTGCGAAACAGAGACCTCAGCAACGAACGGCTGAATTTTCCATACTTGCTCTTCAGACATGGGATTTTCGAACTCACGATTAATCTCTGTAACTTCCAGAACAAGGTTTACACCGTTCTGATCTTTGGTGAAGCCGCTAATATTTCCCTTGATTTCCTGATTCAAGAAAAAACCAGTATATTCCCGATTTCCGACAGTAGAAGGTCCCTCAAAAACGGTAGAGCGAAGCACAAAAT
>JAGHBX010000496.1 GCA_021160785.1 Planctomycetota bacterium
AGAGTACAGCCGCAACTCTTTAAGCACGTGTTCATGCGTATGGTAAGAATCCAGCATGACCATAACTTCGCGACAATTTCCTACAATGGCCTTGACCTGGCTTATCGTATCCTGTTCAGTAGATGAGCCGTTAATAAGTGTCAGTCTTTCGGAGAGTTTGCCATGTGAAGCGAGTCGTTGCCTCAGATCGTCAGGTATATAGGTATCTATACCAATGATTCTCTCGCCGCCAAGGACTTCCATAAGGGTTGAATAAAAAAGCAGTGAACCGCCCCAGGCAACTCCCGACTCTATTATAAATTTTGGTCTGGTATTGAAAATAATTTCCTGCAGGGCAAACATATCCTGGGGAAGATTAAGGATCGGCTCGCCAAACCAGTTAGTCTGGTGAATCCAGCGATAATGGTCGGCTTTTACCAGCACGTCGAGAGCATCCGCCTGAAGTTTTTCATCTGCAGCCATCCGTCCGGCGGAGTTGTTTCTCAATTCTTCAAATTCTTCTCGAGTGTAGAGTTTTTTGTCTGACATGTCAGCCTCCCACCGGCCTAAGTAATTGAATCGTCTCCTTTATGCTTTTTTCAATACTGCCGGTAAACTTAAAACCCTGATTACTGAATCGCCGGTTTGAAACTTCATAAGACAACTGGTTCATGATTTCGGCGTCGACATATTCGATATCAAGCCGCGGTATGTGCTTTTTTATGAGTTGAATAATGTCATCTGCCGTCAGGTTTTCCGTCAGAACATTGTACACTCTTTGGTCAAACAGGTCGTTTTTAATAATAAACATCAAAGCGCCTATCGCATCGTCCAGTGTCAGATAGGGACGTTTTTGATGCAGGGCGGTTCGCCAGACGGTAAGCGGTTGCCGCATAACAGCCTGATAGCAAAATATGTTTACGGCCGTGTGAAACCGCATGCCCTCAGAGATGCCGCATATTGTGCCAAAACGACAGGTTGTAAAACGCAGTTTCCCCGATGAAGCTAACTCCTGCAGGAATCGTTCTTCTCTTAGTTTTGTTTCAGCATAAGGGCTTTGGGGCTGAAGTTCATCGGCGGAACAGTCCTCATCCACCACCCGGCGTTGAGTTCCGTAAACACTGGTCGATGAGAGGTGGATCATCGGACATTTTGCGTTACTGCAGGCCCGGGCGACTTTGACTGTTGCATTGTAGTTGACGTTTTCCACTTCTTCTTTGTTTTTGAAGCTGCCCGCTGCGTTGGTAAGCGCCGCCAATTGTACAACGATGTCGGCATAGTCAATGATTGCATCCAGGTCTGCGTTTAAGACATCCGCCTCGATAAAACGATAGTTGCCCTCGGCAGGCAAATTGAACAAAGAACAGTATCGCTGCGTTGCCATATTATCGATCATGACAATTTCAGCACCCGGAAAAACCGCCGGTATTTCACGAATAAGTCGGGAGCCGATATGGCCCAAAGCGCCTGTGATTACAATTTTCATAAGCTTACCTTAGATATTCCTTAAGGCAGTTTTCATAGTATTCTCTGGTTTTAATCAAGCCGCTTTTCAAGTTGTATTGAGGCGTCCAGTTTAAGAACTCTTTGATTTTTTTGTTACTGATTATTGCATCGCCGATTTCAGCCGACTTTCTGTCTCTCGGCCATTCGACGAATCTTGTCCGGCCTGAACCAATATGTTCTACCGTAGCGGCGGCAATTTTGGCGACGCTGAAATGTTCATCCCCAACCGCAAAGAATGTTTCTCCCGCCATTTTCTTCGCCTGCGATGTGAGAATAATCGCAGCAACAGCATCTTCTACGTAAATCACATTTCTCATCTGGGCGCCTTCGCCAAAACCGTAATATCTTTGTCCTGCAGCGCCAACCCAATAAAATAATTGTTAAACGTAAACTCGGGGCTGTGTATACTGGCTCGCGGCCCAAAAACATTGGCAAGCCTCACTACAGCAGCGTTTATTTGATGAGCCCTGGCGTAAATCAGCACATATTTTTCCGAAACACATTTATTGGCGGAATAAATATCAGTCGGGAATTCGGGATGCATTTCATCAGCTATCTTGTGCTGCAGTGGGCCTAATTGCGTGCTGGTGCCAAGATGAATAAAGCATGCGTCCTTATTAAAACGGCGGACAGCTTCCAGCAGATTAATAACCCCCCTGCTGTTAACGTCCAAATCTATCCAGGGTTCTCGCATTGAAAAAGGATGGGATGTTGAAGCGGCACAATTAAAGATAATATCTTTGTTCAGGATATGTTGAGATACCCTGCTGAAATCCTGTATGTCCTGATGACACAATTCGACTGAATCTCGAATATCGTGGACATTATATAAATTGCCGCCCGAACGAGGATCCAGGCAATCGTAAATCGTAACTTCGGCGCCCAGCTCGACGCACTTTTGCGCCAGATTGCTCCCGATAAAGCCCAGTCCGCCAGTAATCAATATCTTCCGCCCTCTTAAACCCGGCAACTTGACTGTCGCACTCATTCCATTTCCTTCCATGGCAATTGTTAACGAGTTTTGTAACCGAGGATGGTTTTGATGCCATCACAAACCTTATCTATCTGCTCCACTGTAACATTAGCGGCGCCCGGCAGATTAATTCCTCGCATCGATATATCGTAAGCTGCCGGATTGAGCGGTTCATATTTTTCCCGGCAGCCCGGATAAGCAGGCAAAGATGACAAGGGATAAAAAAACGGCCGACAAGGCACACCCAGCCCGGACATTTCTTCCATTGCTTTTAGTTTTGTCATATTGTGTGATTTGCCGAAGACCAGACCCGTAATCCATGCACCGTTGACTCCTGCCGGCGGTTCGGGATTCAACTCGATATCGTCAATTTCATTCAAACGTTCTCTGTACATCAGGAGCTGTTCTCTTTTTCTGCCTACCAGTTCGTCGATGCGCTGAAACTGAGCGTATCCCAGCGCCGCCTGCAGATTAAACGGCATATACTTGTAAGTCACTTCGTAGTTGTAATACATCGGGCCGTCGGATTTGCGGCCATGGTCGCGCAGGAACATGCATCTTTCATACAATTCGTCATCATCCAGCAGCAGCATGCCTCCTTCTCCGGTTGTGATTGTTTTAGTGCGGTGAAAACTGAAGACCGAACCTATGCCGAATTTGCCTGCCCTAACGCCTTTATAAGTTGATCCGACAGCTTCGGCGGCATCCTCAATCAGGACAATGTTGTTTCGTTTGGCTATCTCGGCCAATTCATCCATCAGCGGCATATTGCCGAACAAATCAACTGCAATAATTGCTTTTGTTCGAGGAGTTATTTGCTTGTCAACCGACTGGGGATCAAGACACCAGTTGACCGGCTCTATATCGCAAAATACAGGTGTTGCCCGCTGATACGTGATGCCGGCTCCTGTAGCAATCCATGTACATTCAGGCAGAATAACTTCATCGCCGTCACCGACGCCAAGTGCCGACAACAGCAGGTGTATCGCGGTTGTGCAGTTTGGCGTCATGATCCCGTATTTACGGTTGTGGTAAGAGGCGAACTCCTTCTGGAACTTTTCACAGTAGTCATAGGCATGTTCATACCAGCCGTTGCGCATCGCATCTTCAACAACGCCGATCTCATGCTCAGTAATCCACGGACCAGCCATATAAATTGGTTTCATAATAATGCTTGCCTCGATTTTCGCTCTTGAGTTCATTTGGGGTCGTGTTTGCGCCACTGCCAGAGTCTGGCCGGCCCCAAATTGCCGATCGGCGGCAGTTTGCAGGCTATCAGGTTAATGTCAGAATCATATCGCAATTCTTCCTTCCTGTCCTCGGCGATTTTAGCATAGACTACCCTGCTCAGAAAATAATATGTGCTCGAAAAAGGACACACTTCTTCAAGAATGTACTTGTCGTCAGCCCAGTTTGCGACATTTGCTTCGCGGAGAAAAACATTGTGCCAGGGCGGCTCTATTCGCTCCAGCCCCAAAGATACACGCATCTCATTGATCCGTTCAAGCCCCTCGAGGCAACTTTCGATCATAAAGTAGCGGCCATTGTTTTTGACATGAGCCATTATGTTGAGGAAAACCTCGTATTGTCTGGATTCGCTGTCAAGATTGATCAGGCTTCGCTCAGTAATAACGCAGTCGAACAGACCAAGGTCGGCTGGGATGTCCTCGATGGTTCCTTCCATGAAAACCAGACGCTCCTGCAGGCCGGACTTTTGAGTATTCTCCAGGGCCAGGGTAATCATTTTGGCGGAAAAATCAAACCCAACGCCACGACAATTTTTTTCTCGTGCAAGAGTAATAAGAGTTTGCCCGTTGCCGCAACCAAGATCAAGAACATTGGCGTTTTCGGGAATCCTTTTCCTGAGCAGAGCGAGTTCAAGATTTTTTAGAAGGTAATCATTCGTCCCGGCTATATCGCCGAGACCGGCTCGCTCGTCCCAGAATTTACGGTTTTCTTCATTAATCATTGCAGAATGCCCCTGTCTAATCTTTTGAGCGGAACATCACAGTGCCTGCAGGGTGCGATATCATTTATTTTACCATCTTTCATTAAATTTCGTGTTCTGGTGAATGTCTCACTATTGAAAAGTTCTACAGGATCGTCCTTCAGCACATTGCCCAGGTCAAAAAAGTCCGATTCTACATCTATACAACAGAATTGTACGTTACCCCATGCATCGATAACCATCCGGTCAAAAATATATGGACACACACAATCTTTTTCAATGGGCAAAGGGGAATCAGCCCAGTTATGTTTTGGAAATCGCAAGACCATATCACCGTTATCGACATTTAAGTATTTTGTCCAGTAAGCGATATAATCGGCATCTGTTTTGGAAGTTAGTTCCTGTTCGATGATCCGCACATATATTTTGGTTGCATAATTACCGGCATCCCGCATCTCGATAAATCTGTGGGCATTTTGCATAACGGCCTCAAAGTTCAGATTTGTTCTTATGCGCTCGTAAACTTCCCTTTCTATACTGTCAATACCAAAGACTACCTCTGCAAGACCGGCATCTAATAATTCCCTGGATTTCTTTTCATCCAAAAGAGAAACATTGGTTGGGACGCAAATACTATTGAATCCCATTGACCGTGCATAAGAAATCTTTGCGGCCAATCCAGGGTCGAGTAAAGATTCTCCTATACCTACCAGGTTAATGGTTATAATTCCACCGATGTTTTTATCGCAGAATTTGGTAATTATGGTCTCAAATACTTCATTGCTCATTATTCCCGGCCTGGCTTTCATTGCTTTCATGGCGCACATATCGCAATTGGCGTTACAACGCCCATAGACATTTGCGATATCCAGATGTTTAGGCACTATCATAATCAACTCCGATGAAACATCTCGTTTATCAGTACAATACAATAAGGTTGACTTAGAACAAGATTTTGATATTGTAATGGAATGAGAAACTGGAAAAGTGTCAAAATAGATTAGTTGAAGAAGTTATTAGATAAATATCCCAAAATAGTCATATCTTTTTAAAGGGTCCGTAACCATGACAGAGATTCAATTACCTGTTACATTCTATAGGCATGATAATGATCCGAAATTTATTGAATCGCTTAAATACATGTTGAGCCAAGGTGCATTTGCTGGTGATTTCCTTATTACGTTTGGAAGGCATTTGTCCTTTCTCAAAGATCAAAAATTTGTAAACTGCTTGAAGGGGCATCCGGAAAAACAGGCATTAACGTTAGCATGGAGGCTTCACACGGCATGCTGGGCAGCAGGAAACGCTCTGGATATCGAGGGCGACTTTATAC
>JAGHBX010000386.1 GCA_021160785.1 Planctomycetota bacterium
CCGACAACCTGGGCGTTCAGGACCGGTTCCTTTAGGGGGGCGGGATGCCCTGTCAAAACGCTGTCGCGGTAAATCCCCGCACCGGTTACGCGGTAGAGTCGCTCGGCGATATTTACACGGTCGATTTTGATGGTCGCGGTGCCGCCCGGCGTCGTCATGAGCCTTTTGCCGCGGTAGCCGAATCCGTCCTTTGGATGCGTATAACCGTGGCTGGCGACAAAGAAAAAGACCTCCCGCCCCATCAGCCCCGGCTCATAAAAAGCAACAATCCCGTTGCTATCCGTAAAACAGCGAATATTATTAACCGTCCGCAACTCCACCAGCGGCACACCGCGCCCGGTCTGGCGGTCAACCACCTGTATCTTGAAATAATCCGGCGACTCGGCGACCGCCGGATGCAAAAATACACCCCCCACCGCAATAACTGCTATCGCACAAAACAAAAACCGTTTAAACATAAGAGCTATCCGCCCACCTGTCTCACACGCCATAATACCCCCCCCCCGAAGCAACACTGCCGCCGCTGTCGCCTAATGCAGCCATCGAACCCAATCCATACTATATTCGTCATCTAAAGGAGCAGGCATCAGGTCATTTATTTGGTTCCTGACACCGTTTCATTTATGCCAGTAAAATATCTCTAAAGCAATGTCATTTATTGGCAACAATTCCATCAACCATATAATGCATCGGTAAGAACGAAAGACCAGAAATGCGAGCATTATCTTGCCGAAACTCCTTCTGTACGTTCTGCACGCTCGGTAGAACCAATCAAACATGACCGAATCATCTGATGTCACAATTTCCCTTTCAGCCAACTAAGTACTTGGGTACTTTTCTTGGACTTCCTTTTCATTATACCGGGATTATCGTATTTGGCAAGCAAACGACGATGTTTGCATCTGCTGATCTGTGGTATTTGCGGATATGGCGGCAGGATTTTGGCTTTGGCGTGTTGGCAGGTTGAAAATGACGCCGGTTCTGATATAATAGGGGTTTGTATTGAGGAGTGGTTTTTTTGTTTTTGAAAGGGAAAAGCTATGGTCAAGTCTTTTATTGTCTCTGTTTGTGTTTTGCTGTCGGTTTGTGGCGGGGTTTGGGGGCAGAAGGCTCCTACCGGTAATTCGGAGGATTTTACTGTCAAGACTTGTCTGCACTCGGTGAGTTATGCGGGTTTTTGGCGGGGGCAGGCAAGGCTAACCGTGGATGAGTTTCTGGTCAAGGCCAAGGAGTTGGGTTTTGACGGGGTGATGCTGATGGCCAAGCGGCCTCATGTGTCGCCGCTGGATTATGACGCCGAGGCGAGAAAAGCGCTTCGCAGGCGGATTGAGAAGTTGGGATTAAAGCTTGTCTGTCTTGCCGGCTATACGGACTTTACGGCGGGCGTGGACAAGTCGGGGATTCCGAATGTCGAGATTCAGGCGGCGTATGTGGGCGAGGTTGCAAAGCTTGCCCGCGATCTGGGTACGGATATGGTGCGGGTCTTTACGGGGTATGAACGGCCGGGGGTGGCGTTCGATAAGCAGTATGCGATGGTGGTGCAAGGACTAAAGCTCGCCGGCAAAGAGGCGGCGAAATACGGAGTTACCTTGGCGGTTCAGAATCATCATGATATCGCCGTCCATCACGATACGATGTACTGGCTGCTCAAGGAGGTGAATCTGCCGAATGTCATGGCGGCATTCGACGCGTGGTCGCCGACGTTGGAGGGGCTGAATTCGGGCGAGATTGCGCGGGCGATTATGAAGATGAAGCCGTATATCGTTCACACGACGGCGGCCGATTATGTGTATCTCAAGCGATACCGCTACGAGGGGACGCTGACCAATTACATCCCGCAGGAAAAGGTTCTTCGCGCGGTGCCGATGGGTAAGGGTATCATCGACTACAAGACGTTTATCGGTGCGCTGAAAGATATCGGCTACCAGGGGTATATCGCTTACGAGATGTGCGAGGTATTGGACGGCGGCGGGAGTATCGAGAACCTCGACAAGACGGCCAAGGCGTTTCTTGACTACGTTAAGCAGTTTGAAGATTGATTATCGGTGGGCTGATCTCGATAAATCGGGACACCCTACAGTGGCTAATACAACTTCTTAAGGGGATAGAGAATGAGAACGTTTGACAGGATGGTTGCATTTGTGGTTGTTGTTTTGGCGGCGGCGGTTTGCGCTCAGAGCTTTGCTTCTCGGGCAATCGATATCTATCAGAAGAATCCGCGGTACTGGCAGTACAAGGGCGAGCCTGTTTTGCTTATCGGGGGTACGGTGGATGACAATCTGTTTCAGATTCCGAATCTGAAAGCACACCTGGATTTGCTGAGATCGGTCGGCGGCAACTATGTTCGCAATACGATGTCCAGCCGCGACGACGGGAATTTGTGGCCTTTTAAGAAACTTGCAGACGGCAGATACGATCTGGACGAGTTCGATGAGGCCTACTGGCTGCGGTTTGAGAATTTTCTCAAAGAGACGCACAAGCGGGACATAATCGTCCAGATAGAAGTGTGGGCGACGTTTGACTATTACCGGGACAACTGGGAGGTCAATCCGTTCAATCCGAAGAACAATATAAATTACACCGCTAAGGAGACGGGGCTTCCGGCAGTGGTCAAGACGCATCCGACGCGGACGGAGAACAACTTTTTCTGGTCGGTCCCCGCCGAGCGGAATCAGAAGACTGTCTTGAAATATCAGGAGCGGTTTGTTAATAAGATTCTGTCTTATACGCTCGATTTCGGCAATGTGCTTTACTGCATGGATAACGAGACTTCGGTAACGCCCGAATGGGGCTGGTACTGGTCGAAGTTTATAAAGAAAAGGGCAGCCGACGAGGGTGTGCCGGTTCACACGACCGAGATGTGGGACAACTGGGACCTGGCGAATCGACAGCACAACGCGACATTCGACCATCCGGAGATATTCTCGTTTGTCGATATCTCGCAGAACAACCATCAGAAGGGCCAGGCCCACTGGGACAACGCACAGAAGCAGCGAAATCGAATTGCAAAGAAGCTGAGGCCGTTGAATAATGTGAAGATATACGGGGCGGATACCGGCAGATTCGGCAATGACAGGGACGGCCTGGAGCGGTTCTGGCGGAATATCTTCGGCGGATTGGCTTCGGCGCGTTTTCATCGTCCGGACAGCGGGCAGGGTCTTAACAAGAACGCCCAGGCACATCTAAAGAGTATGAGTATGCTCATCGCAAAGCTGGATATCTTCAAGACGACGCCGGATTCGGCGAGCAGGCTCCTTTCCGACCGAAGCGACAACGAGGCGTATCTGACTTATATCAAAGGCAGACAATACGCCGTCTATTTTCCCAAAGGCGGCTCGGTAAAACTCGATCTGGCATCGGAAAAAGGCGACTTCACACTCCAGTGGCTCGACGTGGCAAAGAGCAAATGGCAAAAGGCCGCCGGTGTAAAGGCGCCGAGGCGAGTAACCCTGGCGACACCGGGTAAAGGCCACTGGGTGGGGCTGCTTACAAAAACACAAAGGTAGACGCTAATGAAATCGAAAAAACTTAGAGCAGGGCTTGTCTTCCTTCTTATCATGTCAAGCGTTTCTTTGGCATGGCGGAGGGTAACGCCGGAAAATGTCGGCATGGACAGGGGCAAACTCGAACAGGCGAGGGATTATGCTCTTACCGGTGGCGGGTCGGGTTTTGTCGTTCGGCATGGCAAACTCATCATGTCCTGGGGCGATGAGAAAAAGCGATACGATTTGAAGTCCACGACCAAGTCGATTGGCGTTACGGCATTGGGGCTTGCGATTATGGACGGCAAGATCGCGTTGGGCGACAAGGCGACGAAATATCATCGGACGCTTGCAACGCCGCCTGACAGCAATAAGGAGACCGGCTGGATAGATGAGATTACGATACTGCATTTGGCGACACAGACGGCGGGCTTTGAAAAGCCGGGCGGATACGGCAGGCTGCTGTTTGAGCCGGGTACGAAATGGCTCTACTCCGACGCCGGTCCGAACTGGCTCGCCGAGTGCATCACCAACATCTACAAGAGGGACCTGGATGAGCTGATGTTCGAGCGGGTTTTTACGCCGCTTGGGATTGAGCGCGGCGACCTGACCTGGCGAAGAAACTCTTATCGGGCGGCGAGAATAAACGGTGTGATGCGGCGTGAGTTCGGCTCAGGGATTAGCGCAAATGTGGATGCGATGGCCCGTATCGGCATGTTGTATCTTCGCGAGGGTCGACATGAAGGCAAACAGATTATTCCCAAGGGCTTTGTGGATATGGCCCGGACGACCGTGCCGCAAATCGCAGGTGTCCCGACCGCAACCGAAGCAAAGGATTTCGGCAAGCCCTCCGGCCACTACGGCCTGCTCTGGTGGAACAATGCCGACGGTTCCATTGCAGGCGTACCCAAGGATACGTACTGGTCGTGGGGACTGTATGACAGCCTTATCGTGGTCATGCCGACGTTCGATGTCGTCGTTTCGCGAGCGGGCAGGTCGTGGAAGAGAACAGGCGATGAGCATTACGCGGTGCTTGAACCGTTCCTGCAGCCGATTGCGGCGTCGGTGAAGGACGGCAACGGTGCGCCGTATCCGCCCAGCGATGTCATCAAGCGGATTGTATGGGCGCCGAAGGAGACGATTATCCGAAAGGCCAAGGGCGGCGACAACTGGCCGGTCACGTGGGCAATGA
>JAGHBX010000493.1 GCA_021160785.1 Planctomycetota bacterium
AGAGAAACAGGGCGGTCATCCTCGGTGCATGCCGGATATGACGAATCAGGTGCAATCCCATTTTGAACTCGGCGTTTCTGGACGGTATTGAGTTGTGTGAGCACCTGACTCCGCCGCGATCATTGACCTCATAGAAAAGCCCTGCGACATTCTTCATGAACAGCTTTTCATTCCGGAATATCTTGACCCAGTCGCCGGCAAACGTATTACCGACGGATTGAATGGGCTTTTCAATACCGCCGAGTTGCTTTTCTGTGGGCTCACATTGCATAACAAGGCTGTTTGCGGCGCCAAGCGCCAACAGTTCAATCTTCAGGCAGGCTGGCACGTCAAATAGGGTCTGCTGCTGGTAAAGATGCGCAGCCATTCGCCTGAGGGCGCAAATCTTTTCGATTGCCGCGTCGTTTTGCCCTTCTCCGAGGTCTTTGTTTATCGAACGCAAAACGACCTCCGCCCATCGCTGCATCACGTTGAGTCGCAGCATTTGCTCGTCGCGGGCGGAATCATTCTTTCGGCTTCGATGAGAGCCTGCTCTTTGTCAAACATGTAAGGCTTCCAACGCGCCGAATCGATGTCCGGACTGAAAACCCAGACGACGACCGCGACAAAAATGACCCCGACAAGCGCGTCAAAGCAGATTCGCAACCGCCGGGGAACGATAATAAGGTTTGCCAGCAGCAGGCCGATCACAGCGTTGATTCGCCACGGCGCACCCACGATGAGACCTGCTATCAGCAGTGCGCTCAGGATGCAAATGGCGATAAACCTGCCGGCGGTATAAAGCCACTTGAGGGCAACCACGACCCTGCTTCTTCGGGCAGGAGGCGGCTTGTCCGTATTACCAGCCTTGGAACTGTCAGGGTGCGCCACAATAAACCTCCGACCTGGACCGGGGCAAAATCGCTATATGCCCAGCTTTTCGAGCAGATAGGCCTTGAGTCCATCCGTGCCCACTCTGATCTGCTCCATGCTGTCGCGATCGCGAACGGTGACCGTGTTGTCTTCCTTTGTCTGCCCGTCGACGGTGATGCAGAATGGCGTCCCCGCCTCGTCCTGTCTGCGGTATCGCCTGCCGACGGCGCCCTTCTGGTCGTAGAAACAGGTAAAATGTTTCTTGAGATCGTCGGAGATATTCCTTGCGATCTCCGGCAGGCCGTCCTTTTTCACGAGCGGGAAAACGGCGACTTTTGTCGGCGCCAGCTCCGGATGGAAGCGCAGCAGGTTGCGCGTCTCGCCGCGGACCTCTTCCTCGTCGTAAGCATCGACGAGAAAGGCCAACGTGCTCCGGTCGATGCCCGCACTCGGCTCGATGACGTATGGGATGTACCGCCGCTTTGCCTGCTCATCGAAGAAAGACAGCGGACCCTTGTGGTAATCTTCGGCCTCTTCCTTGAGTTTGATACTGCCCAGGTCGCCCTTGGTTTCATACCAACTGTTGAGCGTGCGCATGCCCCGCTGGTGCTGTCGCAGGTCGAAGTCGGTGCGGTTGGCGATACCCTCCAGTTCCTGCCAGTCGCCCGAACCGAACGGGAATTTGTACTCGACGTCGACGCAGGCCTTGGCGTAGTGCGCCAGCTCGTCCGGGTCGTGATCGCGGAATCGCAGGTTCTCCTTCTTGATGCCCAGGTTGAGGTACCAGTCAAAGCGCGCCTGCTTCCAGTGCTCGTACCACTCCTCGTCGGTTCCCGGTTCGCAGAAGAACTCAAGTTCCGCCTGCTCGAACTCGCGCGTGCGGAAGATAAACGCCTTGGTGGTAACCTCGTTGCGGAAAGATTTCCCAATCTGGGCGATGCCGAAGGGGACCTTGACCCGGGTAGAGTCTAATACATTGCGGAAATTGACGAAGATGCCCTGTGCGGTTTCGGGACGCAGAAACAGCGTCATCGTGTCGTCCACATTTGCGCCCATCTGAGTTTCGAACATCAGCTTAAAGGCCATCGGTTCGGTGAACCGTCCCACCGTCTGGCAGGCGGGACAGACCTTCTTGTCGAGGTTTTGAGCGTCCGCCATCGCGGTTTCGATCGCAACGTGCTCGGTATGCTCCTCGACATGATCGGTCAGATGGTCCACGCGAGTGCGGGTATTGCACTTTTTGCAGACGGTTACCAGGTCGGCAAACTTGTCGGCATGTCCCGACGCCTTCCAGACTAACGGGTGCATAAATATGGAGCAATCGAGACCCACGACATCGTCTCGCATCCGGACGACGCGCTTCCACCAGGCGTCTCGAACGTTTCGTTTAAGTTCCACGCCTAACGGCCCATAGTCGTAACAACTCGCCAGCCCGCCGTAAATCTCGCTGGACTGATAAATAAACCCCCGCCGCTTGCAAAGTGATACAATATCTTCAAGTTTCGTGATCCTGGCCATGACCCTTCCTTAATAACAAGATTTTTCGCAAAATAGACCTTTGGCATTATATACAATTACAGCCCGATCACAAGGACTATCGGCTTGCCGGGGATTTATCGGGAAACCCAATCACCGCAACATTAAGGGCTCAATCTGTCCGAAAATAATTTTCGCTATACCGTTATTTCTTCTTGACTATATCTCTTGATCGGGGTAGTCTTAGATTGTTGATGGGGACGAAAGAATGAAGGTCGGGGGAAGAACAATTTGTTCGATGGCTAACGGCCCGACAGGGACAAGGGGATTGTCTTTGCCGGGTTTTTGTGCATTCATAAGATGCCGGACGCAGCGATGTGAGTCGGTTGAGCCGGATGATATGCGGCGGCGGAGTTCTGTGGCACAGGTACCGGGCGGGTTATACAGGGAGCGGGACTATGGATAATGTTGGCAGGAACAAGGCGGAACTTGCCGAGGCGGAATCGCGTCTTCATAGCGAAGTTATGAAGAATATGGCTGAAGGCGTTTTCCTTGTCGGCGCCGAAGACGGCATGATTATCTATGCTAATCCGAAATTCGAGAAGATGTTCGGCTATGACGCAGGTGAAATGAACGGACAGCACGTTTCCATTGTCAATGCCCCAACTGAGAAAGACCCAAAGGAAACCGCAAGGGAAATCACGGAGGTGTTGAGTAAAACAGGCCAGTGGCATGGAGAAGTTAATAATATCAAGAAAGACGGAACGTCTTTCTGGTGTTACGCAAACTGTTCCATATTCAACCATCCTGAATATGGAAGAGTTACCGTTGCGGTACATACGGATATCACCGACCGCAAGCGGGCGGAGGAAGAGGTCAGGCTTCTTACGACTGCTGTGGAGCAAAGTAGCGAAGGCGTAGCAGTAGTAGACTTTGAGGGTAACATATTATCGCTGAACAAAGCGTTTGCCGGTATGCACGGCTATACTGCCGAAGAACTTATCGGCAGGCATCTTTCGATTTTCCATACGCCCGAGCAGATGTCGGAGGTGCAAAAGGCAAATAAACAGATTAAAAAAACAGGCGAATTCGATGGGGAGATATGGCACAAGCGGCGAGACGGAACAGTGTTTCCCATACTAATGCATAATTCGATTTTATCTGATGAAACTGGAACTCCAATCGGCATGATTGGGACCGCCCGCGACATCACCGAACGCAAGCAGGCAGAGGTGGCGTTGCGGGAGAGTGAAGAGATATATCGGTCTCTTGTCGAAAACGTCGATTTCGGGATAACGATTATTGATGCCAACCATAATATCGTCATGGCCAACGCTACAGTTTGCGAGTGGTTTAACAAGTCCCCTGACGAGCTTGTGGGCAGGAAATGTTACCGGGTATTCGAGAAGAAGGACCATCCCTGTTCGCCCTGCCCCGGTGTTGAAGCTATGGCGACGGACCGACCCTGTGAGATCGAAACAAAAGGCGCCAGAGATAATGGGATCAGATTTGTCGTGAAGCACAGAGCCTTCCCATACTACGGGCCAAATGGAGAGATTGTGGGATTCCATGAGGTGCTGGAGGACATCACCGAACGCAAGCAGGCCGAGGCAAAACTGACTAAAAGCGAAAACAGATTCAGAGAACTGTTCCGGCACATGAGCAGCGGAGTGGCGGTGTACGAGGCGACCGATGGTGGGAGAGATTTTGTCTTCAAGGATTTCAATCGGGCCGGAGAGAGAAGAATTAACGAGACCAAAAGGGAAGATGTTCTCGGCAGGAAAGTAACGGAAGTTTTTCCCGGGGTGGAAGAGTTCGGGCTTTTGGAGGTATTCCGCAGGGTCTGGAAGACCGGTAATCCGGAACACTTCCCCGTCGCATTGTATAAAGACGAGCGGATTTCGGGCTGGTGGGAGAACTATGTTTACAAACTCCCGTTCGGTGAGATTGTTGCGGTTTACGATGACATCACCGAACGCAAAAAGGCCGAGCAGAAACTGCAGACACACCGGTATTATCTTGAAAAGGCACAGGAGATAGGCAATATTGGAACGTGGCAACTGGATATCAAGAAAAACATACTGACCTGGACTGATGAGAACTACCAGATTTTCGGCGTGCCTGCGGGGACGGCACTTACATATGAATCCTTCCTGGAATGTGTCCATCCGGATGACAGAGAGTATGTAAACACCAAGTGGATGGCCGGGGTTGCCGGCGAGCCTTATGATGTTGAACATCGTATTATTGCAGACGGCAAAGTCAAGTGGGTAAGAGAGAAAGCAGAATTATTCTTTAATGACTCAGGTGAAGTTGTCCGCGCCATCGGGGTAACACAAGACATCACCTATCGCAAGCAGGCTGAGAATGAACTGCGGCAAGTCAAGGAACAGGCAGAAGCGGCCAATATGGCCAAGAGCCAGTTCCTTGCCAATATGAGTCATGAGATTCGCACGCCTATGAGTGTGATTATGGGTTTCGCTAATCTGCTGACGATGGAAAAACTGACCGACGAGCAGAGGACACAAGCCATACTTATTAAAAAAGCCGGCAAATCGCTCCTGCGAATAATCGACGACGTGCTCGACTTCTCCAGGATCGAGGCGGGAAAGCTTGAAGTCAGAACCAAAGAGTTTCACCTGAAAAAACTGCTCGACAAGGTCGAGTCCATGATGCAGCCGCTTGCCGCGAAGAAGGGCCTGGATTTTGAGCTCTCCTGCAGCAAGAGTTTGCCCGCCATGATACACACCGACGACGATCGTCTTGTGCAGTGCCTTGTTAATCTCATTGGCAACGCGATCAAATTCACCGACAAGGGAAACGTTCACCTGAAGGTGTCTTTGGAGAAGAGACGCAACATATCCTTCGTCCGCTTTGATGTCAAAGACACCGGTATGGGCATTCCACCGGACAAGAAAGAGAGCATCTTCTCTTCATTCACACAGGTTGACGGAAGCCACACCCGAAAGCAAGGCGGCACCGGCCTCGGGTTGACGATTACAAGGGAGTTGGCCGGGCTTCTCGGAGGCAGGCTTTCATTCACCAGCGAGGCGGGCGCCGGTTCGGTGTTCTCTCTGGCAATCCCGGTAGAAGCAGATGCAGAGTCGTCGATATTGCCCGGCGGCGACCAATCTGAAGAGTCGGTCTCGCAATCTCAGTCGGTGGATAATCTCACATTCCGCGGCAGGGTTCTCGTAGCAGAAGACGAAGAGGGCAGCAAAATCCTCGCTGAGAGAATTCTCACGCGACTTGGATTGGAAGTCGTGATCGCCGCCAATGGAAAGGAGGCAATCGAAAAAGCCCTCCAGGAGTCTTGGGACCTGATCCTCATGGACATCCAGATGCCCGTAATGAATGGATTTGAGGCCGTGAGAAAGCTGCGCCAAGACGGGATAACCACGCCTGTAGTTGCTCTCACCGCTCACGCCATGCCGGGAGACAGGAAAAAATGCCTGGGCGCAGGCTGCGACGACTACATATCAAAACCCTTTGAGATGAAAGAGCTGCAAAAAGTTCTCAGCAGTCATATTTCAATCGCAGACAGCCAAACCTGATGCCAATTTTGCTGAGAAACAGAAGACCTCTGGCCCGATAATGTGCCGCTCCAATCCAGAATTACCGCGATATGTTAAGAAATCCTTACAGTTACAAAATATTTCCTTGACATTAAGCCCTGGCCGTGGTATAATGTATTTACTTAATGGATAAGATATTGCGGGGGAAAATATGTGTCGTATTAAAGCTATAATCAATCGGGATTCGTGGGCGAGGCCTCCGCCGGATACCCCACAGAACAGACTCATTGTCCACCGCTTCCAGAGCCCTGTTTGTCGCCTCGACTGTTCTGGCGGTTTTGACGGTGACAAGAGTATCGGACTTTATGACCTCCTCCGGCCGGTGGCAGAACCGTCGCCCGGCATTTTGCAATTTTCTTCCTTGACCCTACGCCGCCGATTTGCTTTAATGGAAACATATAGCAGGGGGCGTTTAGCTCAGTTGGCTAGAGCGCACGGATCACACCCGTGAGGTCACAGGTTCGAGTCCTGTATCGCCCAATTATGGGGATTTTGCATGTTATCTGTCAGGACACCTGTTGATTTGGTTTATCATGTGGAATTTCGCCGGCTTTTGATAAGGCAATCTTTGTCAGGATCGGACCAATGACC
>JAGHBX010000312.1 GCA_021160785.1 Planctomycetota bacterium
CCTTCATAGGAATCACGGAGGGCGCGATGGTCAGATTCGGTGCTTTCCTCTCTCCGTCGATCAACAAACGTTTTGGCAGCAGGAGGGCTTTGCACCTGGATTTCACGAAGATGCTCAGGCTGCTCAAAATCGGTATGCCGGCGGGAATCGAACTTATGCTGAATGTGGCCCTGTGGGGTGTTATCCTCTTCGGGCTGGTGGGAGAATTCAGTAAGGAGGCTGCCGCCGCAAGCAGTGCGGTGCTCTCCTGTACGCACGTATCGGTCATGCCGGTAGTAGGTATAAGCACCGCACTAACCGCCGCAGTGGGCAAAATGATAGGCAGGGACAGAAAAGACCTCGCCGTACGCCAGGCAGGGATTTGTCTCAAGATCGCCCTTTTGTACATGGGAATTGCCGGTGTCGTCTTCTTCATTTTCAGAGAGCAGTTGATAGGCTTTTGGTCTTCAGACCCCCAAGTCATCAGCATAGGCAGCAAAATACTTATATGCGCAGCCTTTTACCAGGTGTTCCACGCAGCCCGCATCATTTACAGCGGCAGTCTCAGAGGTGCCGGTGATACCGTGTGGCTGGCTATCGTATCTGCGCTGGGGGTGGTAGTGGTACTCGGGATGGGGGGCCTGGTTACCGTCAAATTCTTTCCGCAGCTTGGTGCCCTCGGGCCCTGGATAGCCGCTACATTGAGTATAGTGGCAGTGGGCCTGGCGAACCGACAGCGATTCAAGAGCAATCGCTGGATGAAGATAGACCTGTTCAAGCCCGGAAAAATCGTTATTCCCGAACCGGAGCATGTCCCCGAATAAGCTGGATTTCAACAGACAATTCTGGTAAACTATTATCAGTGGGCATTGGTCCGTTATGAAGAAAATAATCTTTACAATTTGCGTCCTTCTCTTTGCCATCGGTACTCTGGCCGAAGGAGCGGACTGGCGCCTGGCTAATTACGGCAAACGCGGACTTTACAGCTCCTCTATAGAAGACGTCCTCGCCCTGAGGCCGGAAGAAATCGATATCGGTACCGCTGCCTTGATAATCTCGGAGCAGTGGAGCAATGAAGTCGGAGGTCTGCGCTACCTCGAAGTTCTCGATGAAATGGCACTGGAACTGAAAAGCAGGCTGAAGAAAAAGAGATTATCCAACAGTCCCGGAGCGGTGATGGTACTCAACGAATATCTCTTCGAAGAAAAGGGCTTCTCCTCGGTCGAAGAACCCAACGATCCGAACGATCTCTTCCTCCATTCAGTGCTGGATAAACGAAGGGGATATTGCCTCAGTCTGTCCGTACTTTACCTGGCCCTGGGAGAAAGATTGGGACTGCCCCTCTACGGCGTGGTAGTACCCGGGCACTTTTTTGTCCGCTACGACAACGGCGATGTCCGTTTTAACATCGAAACCACCAACAAAGGCGGCATCGCAGACGACCAGCACTATCGGCGAAAATTCAACATCCCGGTGCCCAACGATTCGATCTACCTGGAAAATCTCAATCCGCGCCAGACCCTTGGCTGCCTTTTCACCAATTTCGCGAGCATCTACAACGATATGGACAACACCGCCCAGGCACTGGCTGCCATAAAACAGGCAGTCAGTATAAATCCGTCTCTCGCCGAGGCCAGAACAAATCTTGGCAACATCTACCTCAAAATGGGACGAAGCCAGGACGCTGCCGACCAATACCGTAAATCGCTCCAGCTCAACGACAACGACGCCAAAACACACAACAACCTCGGCAACGTCTATTCACGGCTTGACAAGCTCAACCAGGCAATTCTCAGTTATGAACACTCTATCTCGAGGGACCCCAATTTCGCCGCTGCCTACAAGAACCTGGCAAATGCTTATCTCAGGAAAGAATGGTACTCAATGGCCATAAAAAACGCCCGCACCGCCCTGCAGCTCGAACCCGATGATACCGGCTCTTATAACCTGCTGGGAAACATTTACTACAAAAAAACCGAATACGACCAAGCCATTGATGCTTATCAGCATACCCTGTCTATAAATCCACAGTTTGCCCAGGCTTATTATGGTCTGGCCAACTGCTTTTCGAAGCTGCAGCGGTATGATGCCGAAATTATCAGTCTTGAAAAAGCCCTCGCCATCAAGCCGGATTTTGTCGGGGCATTGATGAACCTCGGCAATGCGTATTTTCGCTGCGAGAATTTTGAATTCGCCCTGGCTCAATATCAAAAAGCGGCCGCACTCAAACCCGAAGACGCATTAATTCATTATAACATCGGGGCGGCTCATTCGAATTTGGATAATTTCGAAAAGGCAGCGGACCAATACGAACGAACCATCGAAATTGACCCTAATATGGCCGATGCCTTCAAAGATCTGGTATATGTTTACTACCGGCTCGAGGAATACGAAAAAGCACGCCAAAACCTCGCCCGGGCCCACAATCTCGGCGCTGAGGTAGACAGGGAACTCACTTCTGCCATCGAAGAAACTTTCTGAATCAGCAAATCTCATCCGCCAGCCGGAATTTACTTACCCCTCTCGGCACAGCTCTCTTAGGACTTGTAAATAAATTAGGTTTTATTTTGGCGTCAGCGAGGACAAGACCGGCAAGAAAGAAAACGCAACCCTACTCGTTGTAGGATGAGTATTTCTGACGCAGCCGGTCGAAGCCACAGCCAGCCAAAATGAAGGATAATTTTTTTACACGTCCTTAGTCCCCAACAGCATTGATGATTATATGCTTCTTGTCGCTTCGATTTATCCGCAGGACATTATTACTACAGCGCAATATGTGCTCAAGAATTCCCCCCGAGAATTTTCAGATTATTTCAAGGCAAATCCCGTGCCGAACAGGATTGTGACTGTCCCTATTCTCTTATTTTCTACTTCTGCTTCAGAAACACCTGAGCATCGTTGTCCCGAACAGTTTCGGCCAACGAGAAATCAATTGTAAAGATCTCCTCTGGGATTGGCTTGTTGATTTCCACGCTTGCGGGTTTAACTACAAGTGTAGTGGTTTTCCATATTTCTCCCTCTGGATTAAAAGCGATGCCCTTTAAACTTAGCGGCATTACAAACTTCGAGTCGCCAACATGATTTACGAGATATTTGCTTAACTCCCATCTAGTACTCTGTCCGTGGAATAAAGTCTGGTGAGTCTTTTTGCCGATAGGGTTTATATAAACCTTTATTTAGTAAGGAGACCAGCATGAAAAAATATATTGTAGAATTGACAAGTGAAGAACGTAAGACATTGATGGATACCATTCAAGCTGAGCGGATGGCGGCTCACAAGCGACAGCATGGGCGCATGTTGCTCAAGGCAGATCAAGGTCCCGAAGGCCCTGGCTGGAAAGATGCGGATATCGCTAATGCTTTTGATTGTACGATCAAAAGCGTTGAACGCCTTCGCAAGCGACTGGTTGAATGCGGTTTGGCTGTGGCCCTGGAACACGGTAATCGCGGGGCCTATCGTATAAAGAAATTTGATGGAGTCGCAGAGGCACATTTAATTGCAACGGCATGCTCTTCTGCTCCCCGAGGACGCAGCCGCTGGACGGTTAGGTTGCTGGCAGATGAGATGGTGTCATTAGGAATTGTTGATTCGTGTGGCAAAACTACGGTTCACAATACGCTTAAAAAAACGAACTTAAGCCTCACTTAAACAAATACTGGTGTATTCCACCGAAAGCCAACGCAGCTTTTGTGGCGGCGATGGAAGATGTCTTAGAAGTGTATTTAAGGCCTCGTAACCGTAAGAAACCGTTAGTGTGTCTTGACGAAGCATCGAAACAACTTATTGCTGAAACTCGTAAGTCTATTTCTGTTGAGCCGGGTAAACCTAAGCGTGTTGATGCTGAATATCGTCGTTGTGGCACTGCCAGTGTTTTTATGATGACTGCTCCGTTGGAAGGTCAGCGTTATGTTCGTGTGCGTCAGCAACGAAAGCGGGTTGATTTTGCCGACATCATTCGCGAATTATGTGATGACATCTATCCGGATGCGGATAAGGTTGTTTTAGTAATGGATAATCTCAATACGCACAATGTTGCATCGCTGTACGAAGCGTTTGAGCCGTGTGAAGCTTGGCGGCTGGCTGAAAAACTGGAAATCCATCATACTCCCAAGCATGGCAGTTGGTTGAATATGGCTGAAATTGAACTGAGCATTTTGAGTCGTCAGTGTATGAACGATTACTTTGAAAGCATCAATGAATTGACAACTGGTATTGCAGCTTGGGAAAGTTCGAGAAATGAAAAGAAAAGCGGAATCCACTGGCGATTTACAACAGATGACGCACGGATAAAACTGAGAAAACTATACCCGACAATTTAGCACGGACAGAGTACTAG
>JAGHBX010000109.1 GCA_021160785.1 Planctomycetota bacterium
ATCTCAATCAATTAGCCTTATCTACCTTCACGGGTCCGTCTTTTGCGTCGAGGCGCTTTTTGAGGTCATCGAATTCTTTGCGGAGTTGGTCGTTGTCCTTCTTGACGTCATCGAGAATCTTGCGGAGTTCTATGACTTCTTTGGGCGCGAGAGGTTTTTGTTGGCGCAGTTTTGTCAGTGCACTTGCCGCCGCTCGCTGGATACGGTCGCGGGAGTCGTCATCCTCGAAAGCGGCCAGGAGAGCGACGGCTTTGGGATCGCCAAGCGCCCCCAGCGCGCCGATGGCGGCGGCTGTGATACGGCGATTCTTGTGGCTTACGAAACCTGTGAGGAATTTGCAAATCTTTGTTTTGTTCTTTTCATTGCGACTTATGTGCCCAAGGGTCTCTAATGCACGTCCATGAGAACTTGTGGTAAAGGAGTCGGCGCGATTGATGATGTTCTTGCGAAGAATGCCGATGAAGTAAGGGTCGTCCATTGTGCGAATTGCGCTCACCGCGGCGTCGGCGAGCCGGTCGCGGAAGGATTCGGTATCGAGAGCTTCTACAAGAAGCTGTTTTGTTTCCTTGCTGTTGAATTTTCCTAATCGGCGAATTGCGGCGGCGCGAATGTCCGGATTCTTCTCGGCCCCGGCGATCTTTACAAGAGCGTTGAAGGCCTCCCGCCGATAGAATCGGCCTATATCTTCGACGACCTGCATGCGAACACGGGCGTCAGCCTGGTCGGTAGACTCTCCAAGAGCGGTAAAAGCCTCGTCGGTCCCAATTTCTCTTAGCGCCGACG
Organism: Planctomycetota bacterium; assembly: GCA_021160785.1. Lineage (GTDB taxonomy): Bacteria > Planctomycetota > Phycisphaerae > Sedimentisphaerales > Anaerohalosphaeraceae > B28-G16. The sequence goes on from JAGHBX010000109.1 coordinate 784, forward strand.
ACGCCCTTGTGCGCACACCGTAGAACGCATCTTCATTGAGCACCCGCCCGAGATGTTCAACGGTTTTCTTATCGTCGTTATCTTTAAGGGCGGCGACAGCAAGCAATCGTCCTATCACGTCGTCGGCGTTGTCCAGTTGTGCATAGAGCATATCACGGGGCTTCTTGAAATTGACTTTAGCCAGAACCGTGTACTCAGGATCGAACCGTACGATTCGAGGCTCCGCGGGCAGGGCGAAATAGAAGTCGTGCGTCTTTGAGTCGACGGTGATCTGCCGGTCGAAAGTCTCATCGTCGGTGATGAAACGAATCGCTGTCGGGAAGTGGTACACGCTGACATTATTCACCGCCTGCTGGGTTTGCTTTACCGATACCTTCGCCAGCTTATCCTTGCCCGACCATGTGTAGCTGATGGTCAGCTCGGGAAAGCGGCCGTGTCGGACCCATTCGTCGAAGAAGCGGTCCCAGGACCTGCCGGAGAGTTCTTCGACAACCGAAACGAAATCCTCGGTAACCACGCTTTGCAGGGCGTGACGCTTCAGGAAGATCCTGACGCATTTTCGATAGAGATTCTCGCCCAATTGCGCACGGAGCATGTGCAGCACCCAGCCGCCCTTCTGGTAACTGCGATAGTCGAACTGATCATCCGCCGATTCATACAGCTTATGAACGATGGGCCTTTGCTCCCGGGACCGAGATGTTATTCCTCCCGTCGTTCGGTAGAGGTCATAGAGAAAACTATCTCGCCCGTTCTTATGGTTTTCGTACAGCTTCTGGTAGTAGGTCGCAAAGCCTTCGTTGAGCCACAGATGAGACCAGTCCTTGCAGGTAACGTAGTCTCCGAACCACTGGTGAGCCATCTCATGGGCGATCAGCCCGGTGCTGGAATGAATGTTCTCCGACTCGGCGGTAAACAGGGTGCTGTCGGTCAGTATGGTAAGGGTGGTGTTTTCCATGCCGCCTGCGACAAAGTCCTTGACGGCAACCTGGTAATACTTGTTCCACGGATACTTCACGCCGATCTCCTTTTCAAAGAAGGCCATCACATCGGCGGTGTCTTTGAAGGAATTCTCGGCTAATTCGATCTGCGACGGGAGCGTGTAAAAGGCAAGCGGGATGTCCCTGTACGTCGATTCTATCTTGTCGAGATAACCCGCAACCAGCGCCACGAGATAGTTGGCGTGCGGCTTGTCCTGGCGCCATCGGACGGCCTTTAGACCCGTCGCCGGATCGACTTTTTCTGAGATCAACTTTCCATTGGAAATCGCCGTCATTTCGGGCGGGATTCGGCAGATGACCTCCGACGTTGACCGTTCATTGGGATAATCGTAATTGGGATACCAGTGAGGGGCGGTGTGGCATTCGCCCTGCGTAAAAAGATGCGTGTCGCCCGCCTCGTAGCCGTGTGCGGCGGTGCGGAAATAGAGGCCCTCCTTTGGCTCGGCCCGATAGGCAATCCTGACGGTCGTCTTTCTTGCCGGCCGAATGGGCGGATCGAATGTGATTGTGACGGCCTCGTCGGTTACGCTGTAATCGTCAATTTCGGCAGACGAGGTTACCGCAGAAACATCCAGATTAATCGCATCAAGGCGAAGCTCATAAAGCGGCATCGCAATCGGCGCAAACTCTATAGTCGTAACACCCGCGACAGTTCGCTTTTCAAAATCCGGGGTCACGTCAATAACAATGTGGCGAATGTCCACCTTGCGGTCCGGGGCATATTTTCGCTGCGGGATTTCAGATTCGCCGAATGCCGCAGCCGCGGACAAGGAAACAACCGCAATACACACAACGACCGCCAGAAGGCTCTTTCGCAGGCCTTTGATCACCCTGATTCTCCTGACAAAAATCAACAGATAAGCGAACTTCACAGTATAACCTTCAGAGCCCGAAATGTCAAGCATCTACCTCTTCCGTAACCACAATGCGAACTCTCCGTGCGTATCGGAGGCCGAAAGGATTGCGCTGCTGAAGGCATGTTCAGGTCCCCAACGAGTTGGGTTCGCCCGACAGCCAACGGCAGCACAGTTGCACAAAAGTTCCTGGGCCCGGTGAAAAGTTTTGTGTGTTTTGTCCTATAATCAACAGGCTCACGGCCAGAGAGATCGACATTGCGACTTTTTTTGAGAAATCTTAACTAAAGCTTGATATTTCCTTGACATATTGCCTCTGTCGTGGTACAATTAACCTTCTGAATGGGGGTAACGAAACAGTATCGTAGTGAGGGGAAAAATGAGAATCGACAAACACATCAGCAATATCTTTGGAGCCGAGGTAACCGGGCGGGGACCACCGAGGACAACCCGGAAAACTGCTCATCGGACAAAGTGCAGAGATTAACGAATTGGGGAGAGAACGATGCCATCGATTTTCAAAAAACAAGTTGTCAGGTTTTCAGCACCACCGATTTTGAACAAGCATACGAGAGGGCCGCCGCCGAAGAGAAGATAAA
>JAGHBX010000577.1 GCA_021160785.1 Planctomycetota bacterium
CCTGCGTGGAGGTGAAATCGACGACCCAGGCCCCCTTCTTCGCGCCGCCGGTATTCCACACGCGGACATCCCACACTTCGTTAAGCGCCACCTTTTCGCCGCCGGGGGCGTTGAGGTTCACATGTTCCTGCGCCGCTCGAAAACCCCCGAATACCGGTCCCTCTGTCGTCGAGAGAAACTTTACAAAACGCACCGTACCCTGGCCTTCCTTAAGATTCCAGAAATCAACGTCGCGGCCTTCAAAATGCGTCTTGGTCCAGGGCATCCACAGACCGACGTGATGAATGTGATCTTTGGGATGGATGTTGGTCAGCACCGCGCCTGCCGGCGACCAGAGCGGATGAATAAAGCCGCTTCTGTTATACAGAGGACTCTGCCCCTCGGGCGGCGGCACAAGCGCATTATTGTAACGCAGCACCTTGTCGTCGCCGACCTGGATGTCAAGATACTTGTCGGTCTTTATGATTTCGACGGCATTTTTCGTTTTCCGTCCAGCGGCGACAAGTTCAAAACTCCTGGTTGCTCCGGCGGCGGTCTTGCCCCGCAGAATCCAGCAAAGTTCGCCTCTTGAAGGATTGATCTGGGCGGGTGTTCGTTTTCGACCGCCTGAAGTAATCTCCACTAATTGTACGGGTTTGCTGTCCTTCTTGAGCCCGACCGCATCCAACGAGACAGACAGCGGGGTGTCAATCCGGTCGGCGTCGCCGGCGGCAACGGTTATCTTCGCCAGAGGCGCCGCCGAAGCCGCACAGCAGCACAAACCGACAACACAAGCCAAAGCCAAAACAAGTTTTCTATTCAACATCATCTTGTCCTCCTGATCACTGATAATCTCTTAGTTCCTTAAACACCTCCACCATGGCGAGCACATTCTCGGCCGGCACGTCATCCTGGATATTGTGCACCGTCCCTAAGATAAACCCGCCGCCGGGGGCAAAAGTATTTATCCTTTCGGTAACATTCCGCTTCACTTCCGCGGCAGAACCATTCGGCAGAATACTCTGCGTATCCACGCCGCCGCCCCAGAAGCACATATCCTTACCGTATTCACTCTTGAGTCTGGCGGCGTCCATCCCTTTGGCGGTCAATTGCACGGGATTTAGCACCTCGACCCCTATCTCTATCATATCCGGTATTATATCAAAAATCGAGCCGTCTGAGTGAAAGAATACAAAGAACGGTTCCGGAAAACACCGCTTTTGCGCATCGAAGAGCATTTTATGACGAGATTTTATCATTTCGCGGTACATCTTCGGCGACACCAGCAACGTCTCCTGCCCGGCGACATCATCCACTTCCCGCACAAACTGCACATATTCGCCCAATTTCGCCGCTGCCGCCCTGTAATACTGAATCTTCAACTCGACAAATTTGTCCATAAGGCAGCATGCAACATCAGGATTGATCGCCATGTCCATCAAAAACTGCTCGCTGCCCCTTACCCGGCAGCACATCTCAAAGGCCCCTGCACACAGATTCTCAAGGATAATCGCATATCCCTGCTCGTAGTAGGCCTTTGCCTTGTCTTCCAGGCCCGCCAGAAGCTCGGCCGAGCCAGGATCGGGCCAGGGAAAGTCATCGATCGCCTTTTTGCTGATACCGCCTGCAAAAGGGCATTGGGCGATACTGAAATAGAGCGACCCCTTTGGCATTTCCCATTTGACCGACCATTCGTCTATGAATGAGTAAGAATCTCCATTGTCAATGAGCTTCGGATTTTTTCTTCCGAAATTCGGAATCAGTCCTCTTATATCGACGTCTAAAACCCGCAAAATATTGTCACAAACAAAGGGAAGTTGCTGAATTGTGTCACAAAGTTCGATCGATCCGGTTTCAAGCCCCATCGCCTGCGCCAGATTCACGTATGCGTTTTTAGTGATTCCCGTAACCAGCGTACTGCCCAAATCGAAAGGGATCCGGTCCGGCTGTTGGCGTCTCAAGGTCGTCAACACCCTTTGGCGATGCGTCATCTCGCTCATACTTTAGACGGACTCCCAAAAACATATACTGGAACAATCGCTGTGCTGTGGGCCGGCTCGCTAGCCCGGTGCCGCGAAGCCAAAGTATACCACAACCTGACGCCGCTTTCAAGGTCAATTCACGGCAGAAACGATTGTGTCGCATCATTGAGCAATTCCGTTTGCGTTAGCCTGTTGGCCGGTCAAACTGCGGGATTTTCAGTGTCTCACCGTCCTTGAGCGCCGACTGGTGCGCCACTACTCCGGGCACTGTCATCGCCAGGGCCTCGTAGACGTTTATCATCGGCTCGCGGTCCTGGAGAATTGAAGTGACAAACTCGTTTGCCAGGGGTCCGTGCGAACCGCCGTGTCCTCCTGCCGGCATGCCGGGTGGGAGCGGCGGACGGGTTGTGTCGGGGAGTTTCTTCATCGCGCCGTGATATTCGGCGCCGTCCATCCATCCATGCTCGCCGAATACACGCCCTCGTTCGACAACGAGTTTATGGATGCCCTTGCACATCAGCATACGAGAAGAGCCGCCCTCGCTGGTCTTGAAAAGTGCGACCTCGTCGGTGAAGCGGTTGTCGTATTTGTTGGCGCCGGGCTTATAGGCGTCGAATCCAGCCCTGGATCCGACACAGGAGACCGATGTGAACCGCTTGCCCGTAACGCCCACATAATACGCCGTCGAGTGCGTCGGATACCACAAGGGCGGCAAACCGATCCGCCAGCCCTTCCAGGAGTCGATCTGCGAGACATGGTAGTGATAATACTCCCCTTCCGAATAGATGAGCCGCCCGAAACCGCCTGCCTGGTAAATCCGCCGCATCGCGTAACAGTCAGGCCGAAAGCAACTGGTCTCGGCCATCATGTACTTTAGCCCTGTCTTCTGCACGGTCTCGGCGAGCCGCTCGGCATCTTCTATCGATCCGAACACCGCAGGCACCGCCGTCATCACATGCTTGCCGTGCTTCAAGACCTCGATGCAATGTCGCGCATGACTCGGCGCATCGGTCGCAACGAACACCGCCTCAATCGTCGGGTTCTTGACCAGGACCTCCAGCGATTCGTAGGACTTCTCGCAGCGGCATGCCTTCATCAGGCCCTTCCGCCGCTCGTCGATCAGATCGCTGACGGCGACAACTTCGACATTCGGATGATCCTGAAAGCCAAACGCCGCCCCAAACCGGCAGACGCCGTAACCGACGATTCCGATGCGCACCTTTCTGTCGGAAACAGGCGTCCAGGCTTTCTTTTGCGGCGCAGCAGCAACCGCCGACTGCGCCGGCAGAGAACCCGCAAGCATGGCGCCCACCGAGACCGCGCCGGCTTTTTGCAGAAAATCACGTCGATACATTGCATTGTCAGACATGGCTTAACCTCCTTAATCTTCGCTTTTGACCGACCCCGGGGTAGTTTAGGTTCCGAGGTTTAACAATATGTACAGCATACCGATAATGCCCAACACCGTCAAGACTGATACAAGAAAACCTATCGTGTCTGTACGATTCCACTTAAAAAACTCAAACTGCGAATTGCCTAACAACAGCCTGTCGGCAAATCGATTGGGATTAGCAAGCGACGCTTCCATTTCCTTGCGGTCAAGGTCCCTGTCGACCTTTACCGGGGTACGCATCTTGACGTAGAATCGATCCAGACGGTCCTTGTCGTCCGGTCTCGTCAGCAGCGAGACGACAATAATTACAGAAAACGGCAGGATAATCTTCAGCAGCGTCCGGATTGTCTCGACCATCGCATAAGGCAGCGTCGAAAGATCGATGATTTGATCGACCGCCACCATCTCCACATAGAGCAGTCCCTGACCCTGCACCCTGCCGTCAACCTGGCCGATACCCTTGGACCAGAAGACGGATTTGTTTGGCGGCACGATTACCTTTTCTATTGCATGGCCGACTTTAATCGGCTCGGGGCGCACACCGGTCCCTTTGCCCTGTTCGTTAAGTTCATTCCACTTTGCGATCTGGTCGTTTCGCTCGTCGACGTCCATCTGATGGGCGGTGTATGATCTGGTTATGGCTTTGGGATGCGTCTGCTTGAGCAGGTATTCGCTTGTCCGAACCGAGCCGCAAACCGCAGGCAAGACAACCGGAACCACCGCAAAGGCCAGCATTGTAACGATCATGCTGCTCCATGCGCCGACGCGGGTGGTTCGTCTCCATTTCATGCCGCACCAGAAGGCGGCGGCGAGTATCGCGTTGAACTCCCAGATGAACTTCAGGAGTTGCAGTATCGTATCAAACCAGCTTGCCAGCAGAGCGGCGCCCACTAATACAACACCGCCCATGATCCTGCCGACGAAGACGTAGTGTTTTTCGTCGAGATTCGGCAGTAAAGGGCGATAGAGATTGCGCGTCAGGACGCCCGAGGCGGTTATCATCATCATATCGGCGCTGCTCATCAGGGCGGCAAGCAGGCAGGCGATCATCAATCCCACCAGACCCAGACCCAGTCCGCCTAACAGGTCGCGGGTGGCGTGGCCCCAGACGAGGTCGGGGTTGTCGATTTGTCGGCTGTACAGGGCAATCGCGATCAGGCCCGTTACGCCCCACAGCACCGTGCAAAATCGCTTGAGGAAGCACCCCGCCGTAAAGCCGACCCGTGCGGTAAGCTCATCTTTTGCAGAACCTATCGCGTTCATCTGGTTGGCCTGAACAGCGACATTGACGGCGATGAGAATTGAAATACTTGCGATATAGTACCAGGTGAAATCCAGCGTCTTCGCCGAGCCGAATATATCGAAATACCACTCGGGCAACTGATGGTGGATCGTCCGGATCGCCTCCATCGCGCCGCTGCCGCCGAACATCGCGTTAACCCTGGCTAATCCGAACGGTATGAGGATCACCGACAGCACGATGATGAATATGCCCTGCAGCATATCGGTGTACATCGCCGCCTCCAGGCCTCCGGCGATTGCATAAAGAAATACCACAAGGCAGATCGTCCAGACCAGGACACTTTCGTTCATGTGCGAGAACTCTTTACGGGGCTTTTGGGTTTCCAGTTGCCTCAGACGGCCGATCTGTTCGGTTGTGAGACTGTCTTGTGCCTTCAGTTTGACCAGCCCCCCAAGTTCGACCGCCCTGCCGTATTCGGCTAATTCGTCGGCGGTCAGTTCGGATTGCGTCTTCTGCGTCACCCCCAACACGGTCACCGATACCGCCTTCATCCCGATCGCGATAAACGACATCAGCCACAGCGACGCGATAATCGCGTAGAAACCGGCCATTCGTTTGGAGCCGAATCGCTCCTCGAAAAAATCGCCCAATGTCAGCACACGCAGCCTGCGATACCACGGCGAGGTGAGCCAGTAGATTGGCGTGCCCCACAGAAACAGCAGCGCACTCCATATCCCCGACGCGCCGTTGTTGTAGGTCGTGGTGGTGGTTCCGACTGCGCTGTCTGCCGAGGTGCCCTGTCCGAAGGCGGCGAATATCTGAACGAGCTTGCCGAAGCGTCTGCCGCCTAAGAAGTAATCCTCCTGATTACGGATATGGCGCATCGCCCGAAAGCCGATCCACAGAATCACGGCGAAATAGACGGCTATAACAACCAGATCGATAAATTCAAGCCCAAACACCCACAATCCCCTGGCTAAAAGAATACTATATAAAAAGTGATGCCGCAGAGTTTCGGCAAAACCGTCCCTGCGACATCACACATTCATCCTATCGCTCTAATTACCCAAAAAGTCGTCTTATTCGCCTTCGGCGGGTGTCTCCGGTTCGGCGGGTGCAGGTTCGGTCGCAACGGGGGCTTCCAGAGTATTTTCCATCGCAAGCACCGGCGGTTCCAGACCGGCCTTTGCAAGCACGAAGTAAAGAATCGCACCGACAATGAACGCGGCCATCGGCGGACAAGGTATCTTACCCGCTAATCCCGGGATAAAGTCGGCAGCACCGACTACAAAACCAAGGGCCCATGAAATCCATCCTGCCATGTTGAAACCGGCACGGGGCCCGGGCCACTTCCTTCCACTGAGCATATAATCGACCATCATCGCACCGCAGATCGGACCGAAGGAAGCACCGATGATTGTGAAGACACCCATGGCGTCTCCGGCAAGGCCGCTGACAGCAAGAATCACTGCCACGAGCGTACCCGCCCCACAACTGATCAGGGGCTTGACGTTGGGCAGAGTTGTCTTGAAACTGTTTGCGGCGATAAAGGATGAGAAGCACGCCGGCGGAAACGCTGCCAGAGCCAGCAGGTACATGAAGACGCCGGCTATCTTTTCGTTGCCCATCACAGCTCCCATCAGACTCGTCGCATCCATCGCGGCGGCGTCGGTCGCCTTGCCGGAACCATGAACACCCGCAACAATCAGCAAAGCGGCAACACCTGCAAAGATGGTGGCGCCTGCGATACCCACCAGACCGCCCAATTGGACGTCCTTGCCGTCACGGTTGTTCATGCCGAAGTCAGCACCGGCAGCGCCTGCCGTTGCAAAGAAGCCCACGATATAAGTGCAAATCAAAGCTATTACGCCAAATGTCGTCAGCGCCGACTTTGCAGTCAGCGTCTCCGTTCCAGTAGAACCATCGTCAAGGGTAATTTCATTCTGGATTTCGACAGCAGCACCCGCATCGATCATCGCCTGTGAATCAAAATCAGCTACACCTCCAATAGTGCTGATGACAAGGATCAGAAGAATCGCAAGTGGAATCAGCGGGAAAAAGGTTGCGACGCGGGCGACGTACTGAATGCCTTTAACACCCATAAATGCTGCCGCTATCGCCCAGAGCGTAGTCACTATCGCATGAGGAACCGTCAAGGGTCCATAACCAAACGGCGCACACAGAAGCACGCCTGCAAAAAACGAGTTGACCGCAAGCCAACCGTACTGCAGCAAACCCATCAAAAAGCCGGGCATTAAAAAGCCGCCCTTCGCTCCGTATGTCGATGTGCCCACGATGTAAAGCGGCAAGCCTGTCTTCATGCCCAACATTCCGGGAACCACATAGAACAGGAAGTGGCAAAGCAGTGCCGCAAGAATCACACTTAAGATCGCAAGGCCCAAACCATGCGACAGAACACCGCCGGCAAAATTGCTGTAAGGCGAGCCTGCCGCCAGGCCGCTGCCAAGCGGAATCCCGGTCCAGAACACAAACCACAGCATGATACCCGCATAAGTCTGTGCGGTGTTCTTGTACCATGGCGCTCGGTTGCTCATGGGATTTGGCTTTGCGGCCTTGAGGTAATCCGGTAGTCCGTTACTCATGATCCATTCTCCTTACTTTAGTCCTCTAATGCTTCTCTGCCGGCACGCAGCCGGCTCCATTCCATTGGCGTCCCCCAACGGCCGAGACGCCCAGGCGGGCGCCGGTTACCATTAAACCGCAAAATCCGCCTTTGTAAAGTTTTTTTTTGCTCTTTTTTCGGCCTCATCGCCCGCAAGACCGCAATAATCGCCCTGAAGGAGCTATCTACACCTTAAAATCAGATTCTTTGAACTTTACTTTAATGCCCTTCCGGATCGCCTCGTTGGCCCGCAATACCGCAACAGCGGTCCTGTAGCCCTCTTCGCCGGGGCAATTCAGCTTAACCTTGCTGTCCCGAATCGCATCGAAAAAGTTCTTCAGATGCGGGGCATGAACCGGCATGTCGAGTTTTTTAGCTAATGGATAGGAATGCAGCGGGCGGGAACCGCCAAGGATGAGAATGCTCTGCTCCTTGACTTCGTTCGGCAGCACATACAGATCCTCGATTAGTCCGTCCTTAACACACTGTTGCCAGTTGGCTTTGACCTTTGGCTCTTCCTTGACATAGTCCTCCATGCACGCCCAGCCCTTGTTCTTGTCTCCGGCACGCTCCGACAGCAGTATCGTCCCAAACTCGCCCATAAACGCCTCGGAATACGTGCCGTATGTGCCGTACCCGCTGGTGTTGAGGACCTGATAGAACGCCCGGACAACTCCGGCGTTGCCCTGGTATTCATAGACCGCCATGACATCTTCGTCATACTGGAATTTGAAGTAGTCCTTGCCTCCGACAGCCAGAACCGACGTGGGATTAATATCTCCCAAAAACCAACCGAAGATATCGATCTGGTGCGAGCCGAGATCGCCTAAGGGGCCGCCGCCGAACTTCTCGAACCATCGCCAGTTGACCAGCTCGTTCATCGAGCCATAGCCAAACTTCTTAAGCACATCGGCGGGAACCTGCGCCCGCGGACTCGAAGGAACATCAATTGTGGCGCTTGCTACGCTGCGATTCCACTGGGCATTAACATTCTTGATCTTGCCCAGAAGTCTTTTCCTGCGTATCAATTCGTCCGCCGCATGATAACGTGGGTTGCTTCTTCGCTGGTGGCCGATCTGCAGGAGTTTCTTTGTCGCCTGCGAAGTCTCGACCATCTTCTTTGCGGCTTCGAGAGTGTTGGACATTTCCTTTTCGCAGTAGACGTGCAGCCCGGCTTTCATA
>JAGHBX010000095.1 GCA_021160785.1 Planctomycetota bacterium
ATAAACGCCTGCGCAAGCCCTTCCGGCCGCGGCTGAGCCGCATAGTCCAGACAAATCCCCCACTGAGACCCATCGCCCAACAAATGCCTGTACAAAGGCAAATCGGTCGGCGTCGAAATAATCAGTATCTCGCGAATCCCCGCCAACATCAGCGTCGTGAGCGGGTAGTAGATCATCGGCTTGTCATAAAGAGGCAGCATCTGCTTGCTCACCGCCTGAGTTATCGGATAAAGCCGCGTCCCGCTGCCTCCCGCAAGGATAATACCCTTCATTTTCTAAAAGCTCCCTTTTCTCAAAAACAGGACTCAATGTGTCTCCGCCAAAGGCGATTTCCTGTTTTTTCCACACGTGGCTAAAATGTCACACAAGTCCCAGATTATAATATTCGGCCATCCGCAAGTCAATACCCATAATAATCCCGGCAGACAACGAACATTCCACGCCCACGGACCATATCTTCGTTTGTCCGGACTTTATCGGATTGACAGCCGATAAAATCCCGATACAATACTACCGATGGTAAAACATGAATTTGTAAGCTAAATAGGAGTCTGCGCCAAATGAGTTCGGCACTCAGTCATCTTGACAAACTGGAAAACCAGAGCATCTTCATTATTCGAGAGGCCTACAGCCAGTTTCGCGACGTCGCGATGCTCTGGTCCATAGGCAAAGACTCGACATGCCTCCTCTGGCTGGTCAGAAAGGCCTTTTTCGACCGGATCCCCTTCCCTTGCCTGCACATCGACACCGGCTATAAATTCAAAGAAATCTACGAATTCCGGGACAAATACGCCAAAGAATGGAATCTCGACCTCCTCGTCGCCCGCAACGAAGAGGCAATTGCCGCGGGAATGGGCCCTGACAAGAGCAAGTTCAACTGCTGCAACGAACTCAAGACCGTCGCGCTGAAGCAGGCAATCGCCAAACACGGCTTCAAGGCCCTCTACCTCGGCATCCGCCGCGACGAGCACGGAATTCGCGCAAAGGAAAGGGTTTTCAGCCCGCGGGACGAAGATTTTGAATGGGATTACAAGAACCAGCCGCCCGAGTTGTGGGATCAATACAAGACCAAAGCCGCCGAAGAGGAACACATCCGCGTCCACCCCCTCTTAGGCTGGAGAGAGATCGATATCTGGGAATACGTCAAAAGAGAGAATATCCCCACCACGAGCCTCTATTTCGCCAAGAACGGCATACGCTTCCGCAGCATCGGCTGCGAGACCTGCTGCGGTCCGGTCGCCTCCGAAGCCGACACGATTGACAAGATCGTCGAAGAACTCAAGACCACCAATATCTCCGAACGCAGCGGCCAGGCGCAGGACAAGGAATCCGACTACATGATGCAAAAATTAAGATCGTTGGGGTACATGTAATATGAACGAAGTGCTCAACTTTGTAATTGTCGGCCACGTCGATCACGGCAAATCGACTCTGATCGGGCGGCTGCTTTACGACACCGAATCGCTGCCGGCGGACAAGATTGAAGAAATCAAAAAAGCCTCCGACGGATTAGGCAGGGACACCGAATTTGCATACCTGCTGGACCATCTCGAAGAGGAACGCAAACAGGGCATCACCATCGACACGACGCAGGTGTTTTTCAATACCGACAAGCGAAGGTACGTCATAATCGACGCGCCCGGCCATGTCGAATTCGTCAAGAACATGATAACCGGCGCCTCCCAGGCAGAAGCCGCCGTACTCATCGTCGACGTCGAAGAAGGTGTCAAGGAGCAGACAAGACGACATTCGTATATGCTCTCGCTGCTGGGCCTCCATCAGGTCATCGTTGTGCTCAATAAAATGGACCTGGTCGACTATTCCCAGGACCGCTTCAACAGCGTCAAGAAGGATGTCGCCGACTGGCTGGCGTCAATAAATGTCGCACCCGATGTCTACATCCCCATCTCAGCCATCAAGGGCGAAAACATCACGAAGAAATCCGACAAGATGCCGTGGTACACAGGCCCGACCTTCATGGACAGCCTTGACACGCTGAAGAACAAGGTCTCGCCCGACGAAAAGTCCCTGCTCTTTCCCGTACAGGACGTTTACAAGGTCGGAGACAAGCGGATCAATGTCGGAAGAATCGAAACCGGCACGATCACCACGGGCGCCGATGTGAAGATTCTGCCGACGGGCCAGACCACACAAGTCAAATCCATCGAAAAATTCCTCGAAGATACTCACCAAGCCGTCGCCAGCGAGTGCATCGGCATAACGACCGCCGACTCCGTCTTTCTTGACCGCGGTAATATCATCTGCTCGCCCGGCGCCGAACCTCACCTCACCGACCGCGTAAAGGCCAACATCTTCTGGATGTCGAAACGACCCTTCACCAAAGACCAGAAGCTGACCTTGAGATGCGCGACGCAGGAAACAACATGCAAAATCGAAAGAATCGCCAGGAAGATCAATTCATCGACCCTCGAACTCATCGCTGAAGATGCAAATGATATCGCCAACCTCGAAGTAGCCGAAGTAATCATCAAGACCAAGAAACCCGTCGCGATCAAGGACTTCAACGACGTCCAGGAAATGGGCAGATTCGTACTCGTACGAGACGAAAACACCTGCGCCGGCGGAATAATAACCGAAAACTAAATACTAAATACTAACGACTAAATACTATCCACAAAATGACAGACAAACCAAAAACAGTAATAATCGGAACCGATGGCGTGCCCTTTGAAATGATCGAGCATTTCGCCCAAACCGGCGTCATGCCCAACACCGCGCGGCTGATCGCAGACGGTACGTTCGCGAAAATGCAGTCCTCGATCCCCGAAGTCTCCTCGGTTGCATGGTCGTCGATGATCACCGGCGCCAATCCCGCCGAGCACGGCATATTCGGCTTCATAGAGCTGCACCCTAACTCCTACCGTATGCGATTCCCCAACTACAACGACGTCAAGGCCCCGACCTTCTGGGATAAGCGAGACGGCAAATCCGTCATCATCAACGTGCCGTCAACATACCCCGTCCGCCCGATGAACGGAGTGCTCATATCCGGCTTCGTCTCGATCGACATCAACAAAAGCGTCTACCCGCCGGACCTGGTTCCGACCCTGCAAAGCTTCGACTATCGCCTCGATGTAGACGCACGAAAGGCCCACCAGTCAATGGACCTCTTCCTCGAAGACGTCGAAGCCACCCTCCAGGGTCGCATAAAGGCCTACCGATACCTCTGGGACTACTGCGACTGGAACACTTTCATGTTAGTCTTTACCGGCACCGACCGACTGCTGCACTTCCTGTGGAGCGCTTACGAGGACAAAAACCACGCCCACCACGCGGCATTCGTGGACCACTTCCGAAAAATCGACGAAGTAGTCGGCGAGATAGCCGGCAAACTAACCGACGACGACCTGCTGATAATGCACTCCGACCACGGCTTCGAAAGACTCGACCACGAAGTCTTCGTCAATTACCTCCTCGCTGAAAATGGCTTCCTCCAGTTCAAGCAGGACACCGATCCCGCCCTTGAGAACATCTGTCCCGACACAAAGGCATTCGCCCTGGACCCGGCAAGAATCTACCTCAATCTCAAAGGCAAGTACCCTGCCGGCAACGTAAACCCTGCGGGCGCCGAGACGATACTCGACGAGATCGAGGATCTTTTCACCGAGTTTCAAATCGATGGCCGAAAGGTCATCCGCGACGTCTACCGAAAAGCCGACATCTACACCGGCCCATACATCGAAAGCGCACCCGACCTCATCCTCGTCGCCAACGCCGGCTTCAACCTGAAAGGCAAGATCGGCGCCGACGCCCTATATTCAAAAGGAATCTTCACCGGCAAGCACACCCAGGACACAGCATTCCTCCTAATAAAAGGCCCCCACAACCCTGAAAAACTACCCAATCCACCAAAAGTAAGCGACATACCCGCAATCTTCATGTAATCGGAAAGGTTGGCCAATTATCGCTGTTTATATTCGCTGATCATCCGATTCCATCGTCGCGATCGAAAATAGGATAATTGCTTAAAATATAGATGTTGACTGTCAATAAAGTGAACGGCGCCGCCTCGTTTCTGTAAAAGTTGTAAAATCTGAATAGCCCTGTCATTCCAGGGCTTTGTTGCTTCACTCGATTCTTTATAGGCCGGGGCAATCACAGTTTGGTTCTTAAAATCATATGCATGCGTAAAAGGAAATTGCCCGCCTTGTTCTGTTCGAGAAAGATTGTCGCCACGGGCCCCGGTGCGAGCGGCGATTACTGTTCCATCCTTTGATAGAGACGCATCATAAAAATGATAACCATCTCCCTGCACAATTCTTCCAACTATTAACTCACCCCCTTCAGTATCCGGGGTGGGGTTGACGACCAGATACATATCGGTAAATAACCCGCCGGTTCTCAGAAAGATCACCTCCCCTGGTTCTGCCGGCAAAGGATACGATGCAATAGATACTTTGCTGACTTCTTTAAAAAACCACGCATAAACGCCGATTGTGGTGATAATAAACAGGACTACCCCAATAACTATCAGGCGCGGAATCCACTCTAAAACTCCCTTGGGTTTCATGTTACAAAAGCCTCGGCTGAGTTAAACGTTCTCGGTCAGTTTTCTTGTCTGCATCGCTGCTCTTGTTCGGCCGATTGTGCGGTATCTTTGCGTCACGAAAACCGCCAAGACCATCGCATACGCCGCGTTCACCATAGCCGGTATCCACCCGGCAGTGCGAAACTCTACCTCACCGAAACACTCACTCAGATAGCCAAAGATACTCAGCATCCCAATCTGCGATTCCTCGAGGAGTACGCCTAATAGTATCGGAAGGATCACGTAGAGGATCGCAATAAACCCGACCAGGAAAATAACCCTGGTATTGTCCGCCCTGCACAAGGCAATGGTCTCCAGCAGCAGAACGAAAACAATGTAGAAACTAAACAGCACGGCAATATGCGCCAGGCCGTCAAGCGGCAGTTGCGTGTTCATCTGCCATATCATCAGGGCAAACCCCGCCCAGATCACATAAGTAATCAGCGCCAGCTTGATGTTCGACATTCCGACAATATCCAGTGTCCCGACCGCACGATGCCTGCGTCGCACGCTCAGATTTGAACTCTCTTCGAGATACCGGTCGTACCTCCAGAGAGCAAACGCCGCCAACGGCCATATCAACGCCATGGACATCGACCAGAACATCACAGAATAATCCATATCCCCGGAGGAGTCCTCCCCCAGCACACACGGCAGGAAGAACCCAATAAGAATCGCCTCGATTCCAAGGGCGAAGATCACCGCCGCCGGACGCGCAAACAGCGGCTTGTCTTCGGCGGTGAACTTGCGGACCGCGCCCAGAAAAGCCCAGCACGCCAGATAGAGGGCGATCGCCGCTGAAATAACCAGCACCGGCACTTCGGCGTAGTAGAATTCCACCTCAACCACCCTCATGTGGATCTTGTTCCAGGCCATCAGCCCTATTGTCTGAGGCAGAAAGAAAAAGCAGAATATGATCAGCACAATCGTCGGGTTGCCAGCCTTCTTCCTGCTCGTCCTTATGGACGACAGCAGCGAGCCCGTCCCGAAAAGGACTCCGCCGGCAATCAGCACGCAAATCACCTGGATGACCACGGATCGCGGCACGCCGGCCGCTAATCCGAAATATGCAATCAAGGCAAAATTCACCACCGCCGTAAGCCCGACAAGAAGGTTCCGGCCGATCAGTACACCAACCGTCTTCTGCACTCCCGACATCGGAAGGAGCCGGAAGAACACGTAAGAATTTCGCTTCAGCTCGTTCGGAACGACCGAACCGCAATTCCACGCCCCAATCAGCCAGAGCACGATTATCTGCACGACGATAAACTGCAGGTAGAGGTTCTCGTAAATCTGATGCTGCGTAAACTCAGTAGTCAGCGAATTCATCCAGATCATCAAAAACACCGTCGTCAGATAGATCGTCGCCCAGATGATCAACTGCCCCGGCCTGAATGTGCTGAATCGGTACCGTGCTATGAGAGCATTATTCAACATCGACCCGCTCCTTTCCCGTTACGGCAATATAAATATCTTCCAGGCTCCCCTGCTGTCGTGTGAACCGATACACATCGAGACCGTTCTCCACGAGACGTCTGTTCACCGCCGCCAACTGCTCCGGATCGGAACCGGTCTTTAGTATCAGCGCGCCGTCCTGCAC
>JAGHBX010000518.1 GCA_021160785.1 Planctomycetota bacterium
CATTTAGAGATGGAAATAATTCTATGAAAAAGTCAATATCGTTAAATGCGACTATCTATTCATTCTTTAGAGAACTAAAAGGCTTCCATGGGATGGGGCAAGGTGTTTTGAAATTGCCAGTTTATGATGTCAAAGATATGCATTTTGTTAAATGTAATTTTGATGATATCAGGCCGTCTTTGTTGCAAAGAGAACAAAGTAGCATTTTTATTGAATGCGGCATAGACCCGAAAGGTGAGACATGGATTGAAGAACAAAAGCCGAAACCGTTGCCTGATAGAATAGAGCTTGACGATATCGTCTTTGATGCAATTGGTTTAAGTCGAGGCGAGCGAGATGCTGTTTATGAGGCGGTAATCGACCTTGTCGGGGCTCGCTTAAAAAAAGCCAGCAGTTTAAGGTCTTAATGGGAAGCTCAGGAGATATACGTGGTGTATGAGGTGCTTGCTTCGTTGGTACGCGACGGGTGGCGGTGTACTGAAAAATCCGATAAGGTCTAATTGGTAGAGATAGCGTAAAGAAGCGACGGCAAGAAATGCCCGGCGACTAAGGAGGCGAAATAATGACAGATGAATCGACGCATATCGTATTATTCAAGGGCAAAGAAGTCCGGCGCACCATTCACGATGACGAGTGGTGCTTTTCCGTGGTTGACATAATTGCAGCATTGACAGACAGTAACAAGCCACGGGACTACTGGTATAGGATGAAGAAACGGGAACAACAATCCTCCGGGGTTGACTTGTCGACACTTTGTCGACAACTGAAATTACCGGCGTCAGACGGGAAAATGTACACAACGGATGTTGTCAATACCGAAAACGCCTTTCGTATAATCCAGTCTGTTCCCAGCCGAAAGGCCGAACCCTTTAAGCGATGGTTGGCCAAGGTTGGCTACGAGCGTATTCAGGAAATCGAAGACCCGGAACTCGCCACCAAGCGCACCCGCGTCCTGTACAAGGCCAAGGGCTATCCCGACGACTGGATCGAAAAGCGAATCCGCTCGATTGCGATTCGTGAAGAGTTGACCGATGAGTTGTAAGACCGCGGCGTCCAGGAGCCGCGGGACTATGCCATCCTCACCGCCGAAATCTCCAAGGCCGCCTTCGGCGTAACGCCGTCTGAGTACAAAAAACTCAAAGGCCTCAAACGCCAGAACCTCCGCGACCACATGAACGACCTTGAACTGATCCTCTCGATGTTAGGCGAGGCCGCTACTACTGAGATTACCCGCAATCGCGATACTCAGGGATTCGATGAAAATAAACAGGCTGCGGTTGAAGGCGGTTCGGTCGCCGGAACCGCCAGAAAAGAACTCGAAACAAAGTCGGGCAAGAAGGTCGTTTCTTCAAAAAACTACCTGCCGCAAAAACAAACAAAGACATTACCGGCTGACAATCCGACGAGCAATCAATAACGCAGGAGAATATGGTCTATGCCTTCACACGATATAATTGATAACCACGACGAGAAGCTTGTCGACCATATCAAGCAGATACTCCCTGCCGCCGATTCCGCCAAGTTTGCTGTCGGTTACTTTTTTCTCTCCGGCCTTGAGGCCATAGGCAGTCAGCTTTCCTCGATAAAGGACTTGCGTCTGCTCATAGGCAATACGACTACAAGACAAACCATCGAGCAGATAAGCGAAGGCTGCAAACGCCTTGAACTGGCCAGAGATAGACTCGACACACAGGTCTACGCCAAAAAAGCAGACCGCAGGATCATGGCTGAGGATACCTCTGTCAACCTCAAAGAAACGATTGAAGTTATGGACCAGACCGATCAGGCAGAAGACCTGGTCTTTTCTCTCATCAAGATGATCGAGGAAAAACGCCTTCAAGTAAAGGTCTACACAAAAGGCAGGCTCCACGCCAAGGCATATATTTTTGATTATTCCAATCCCAACCCCGGCAACGAAGGACTCGCGATTGTCGGCTCCTCCAACCTGACCCTCTCAGGGCTGCAACACAATACGGAGCTTAATGTCCTTGTCCACGACAAGGGCAGCCCGACCCAGCAAGGTCAGGGCAATCATGCAAGGCTAACAAGCTGGTTTAAGCGACTGTGGGATGATGAGATAACCGCTACCCTTGCCGATTTTCAGAAGATTGCTGTCAAACAGGCGGTCCAGAAAATCAGAGACAACGGCGGATGCTTTGTCGCCGACGTTGTCGGCCTTGGCAAAAGCTACATAGGAGCAGCAATCACCAAGCATTTCGAGCGCACCGAGGGCACAAGGGCTCTCATCATATGCCCCAAGAGCCTTGAGGAAATGTGGGTTGGATACAACGAGACATACAAGCTCAATGCCCAGGTTCTTTCCATGGGTATGCTCATAGATGCCCCCGATCGCGGTGCAGACCTGTTTGAAGACCTGCGATACAAGGACCGTGATTTCGTTCTCATTGACGAAAGCCATAATTTCCGCCACAACACAAATAAGCGCTACTCCGTTCTCCAGTCCTTCCTTGCCACCGGTCGCAAGGTGTGCCTGGTCACGGCCACACCAAGAAACAGCAGCACCTGGGATATCTATAGCCAGATAAAACTCTTCCATCCGGAAGATATAACTTTCCTGCCAATTGATCCGCCGAACATGAGAGAATACTTCAAGTTGGTCGAAACGGGCAAACGCACCCTGAAAGATGTGCTATCTCACGTACTTATACGACGAACGCGAAAGCATATCCTGCAGTGGTACGGTTACGCCGCCGACACGAACGTCCCGTTACGAGAGCTATCGGAAGTTACGCGTCATCAATACCTAAGCGGCCAGAAGCGAGCCTACGTTAATGTGGGCGGTAAGCATCAGTATTTTCCGAAACGAAAGCTCAAGACCCTGCGATACAGTATCGAGTCAACCTATCACGGCCTCTATGACTACCTCCGGAAATGCCTGGGGCAGCCCCGGACTAAACGCTACCGGCCAAAACCGGGCGAAGAACTGACCTACGCACGATACGGCCTTTGGAACTTCGTAATCAAGTCCAAGAAACACAAGGCACCGTATAATGAGCTTAGGCGGGCAGGTATCAACTTGCGCGGCCTCATAAGGACGATGCTGTTCAAACGTTTCGAGTCAAGTGTCTATGCATTTCGTACCACTGTCAAACGTATGATCAAGACTCACGAATTGTTCCTCAAATCAATTGAAAGGGGCTTTGTCCCGGCAGGTGAAAAAGCCGACGACTTTCTCGGTCGTCATGGCAAGTTCGATGAGGTTGAATTACTGGATGCACTGCAAGCCGTTTCGGGCAAATACAGCCTGGACGATTTTGAATCCGAGAAACTGATTAAGTGCATCAAGGCCGATCTCGATTTGTTGAACGACATGTATCAGCAGGTTAAGCGAATTACCCCTGACAAAGATGATAAACTTCAGCAGATTATCCGCCAGCTTTCCGAGCCTCCTGTCAGTAACGGCAAATGTCTGATATTCACCCAGTTCGCGGATACCGCTCAGTATCTTTACGAGAACCTCAATCCTCAGGACGAACACAAGGATGTCGATTTCATTTACGGCTCGGATAAGAGCAAGTCTCGAATCGTCGGCAGATTTGCCCCCAAAGCCAATCCAGAGTTTCAGTTCAAAGGCACTGAAGTGGAGATCCGCTGGCTGGTCGCAACGGATGTTCTGGCTGAAGGGCTTAACATGCAGGATTGCGACATTGTCCTTAACTATGAGCTTCACTGGAATCCAGTCCGATTGATCCAGCGTTTTGGCCGAATTGATAGAATTGGCTCCGAGCATGAATTGATATGGGGTCTGAGCTTTCTGCCTGAGACCGAACTGGAAAAGACTCTTGGAATCAAGCGCATTCTACAAAGGAGAATCCAGGAAATCCACGACACTATTGGTGAAGACTCGGCAATACTCGATGACAGCGAGCGCCTGAACCCCGATGCGATGTATGCCATCTATGCGCCGAAAGACAACCAGATGTCCCTCTTCCCGGAGGATGATGAATTTGTCGACCTCAATGAAGCCGAGGAGTTGCTTCGCACTATGGCAAGTGATAACCCCGAGGAGTTTGAACGCATAGTCAATTTGCGAGATGGCATACGCTCAAGTTTCCATAATGCCAACAAAGGTATGTACGTATTCTGTGAGCAGGGCAATTTCCAGCAGCTATTACTTACCGATTCGGATGGGAAAGTTGCCTCCCGTGACATTTCGAGAATCCTGGGCGTAATCAAGGCCGACGAGGAAATACATGCGCCAACAAAACTACCATCCAAATACAACCACAATCTAATGAAGATCAAGGACGTATTCACCGAAGAAGCCAAACATCGCCAGTCCCAGATGGAGTTCTCCACCTCACTGACACAGAGTCAGAGATACATCCTGCGCGAACTGCGTTTGTTCTTCGCCACAACTGACGACGATAACATAAAAGCACAGATTAATCTTTTTGAAAAAGCCTTCCGTCTGTATCCAACCCAGGCGGTGAGAAAAGAACTGAACCTGATCCGTCGCAACGGCCTCACCGGACAGAATCTATTGAGACAATTGCAGGAGATATATTTCAGACATCGCATGGAAGACAGACTCCACGACGACAGACAGGTCTCGAAAGAAAATATCCCAAGAGTAATCTGCAGCGAGGCCTTAATCTAATGCCCACGGCGACTGGCTAATAAAATGAGTTACATGGACCAATAATAAATGAACCTGCCTGATTATGAAAACGTTACTAAGTGGTTGCGAGCCTTTCGTGCGCGTCCGAAAAAAAGCAAGATACTTATAATTTCAATTCTGTCTGTTGTTATTCTGATAATATTAGTCGTTTGTGTCTTGCCCAATATTCGTCGCTTCATTGGCCAAACACCAGAATCACCAAGATTTTTAATTACCAACCCTTTTCTTAAGAAAACTTCGACGATTTATGTGGAAGCTGAGAGCAATTCCGCAAATTCAAATAGCTCGCTAAAAATCGAATATGATGGACACGTTATGAAAAATGCAGGAATACCAATTCCTGACACTAATCCACAAATGTGGCACTTTACTCTTTACGACAGCGGCCTTCCAGACGAACTGTTAGGGGAAGGCTCACATGAACTTCGATTAGCTTTTCTTGGTGAGAGTTTTTCTGAAATCTCCAGAATCTTTATCTCAAAAAAAGCCCATCTTGCTGTCACCGATGTTGTAAAACCCAAGTTCCCGTCCCTTGGGAACACAGAGATCCAAACAATAGAGGTGGATAGTGCAAGGGCGTTTATTGAAGCAATTCAACCGAACAGAATCATTAAATTGAAAGCAGGAACTTACAATTTATCCTTGGCAACACATGTTGGAAATGGCCATGTCAAATGGGTGAAAACTTATGATGGATATGAACCAATAATTCATAACCTTTGTAATCTTACCATTGTTGGAGAGGAAAATACAAAGCTTGTTATTGAACCTCGATATTCATGGGTACTGAACTTCCAATATTGTAGAAACATTGTGATACAGAACATTACAATTGGCCACATGAGTGAGGGCTATTGCACAGGAGGAGTAATCTCTTTTACTTCATCCGGTAATATTCTAATCGAGAATTCGATTTTCTTTGGCAGTGGCACTTATGGGGTGCAACTTGACAAAGTTGACCGCTTGAGGTTTTTGCGATCAACTATAAAGAATTGCACTTACGGTTTGATTGGCATTCATCACTCAGCAAATATTATTTTTGATAATTCTGTATTTGAGAATACTGGTAGATTCGACCTTATTTCTATTCATGAGTCTACATCTAATGTGAACTTTATTAACTGTTTAATTGCAGGAAACTGGACCGGAGATTTTGCACCATACTTAATAAATATTGAAAAAGGTTGTGAAGAGATTTCTCTCATAAATTCGAGAATCACAGACAATAAAATAAGGAGATTTGTTAACCAAATTGATGATTTAGCAATGCAAGATAATGTCTTTTCGAATAATGCCTTTTCTGACTTTTCAGATAAGGAACTTAGTGTCATACATGCCAAACAATAGTCATGACTTTGTTGTTTCATAACTCAAGTATTCGAGTTAACAGAGCTGTCAGGAACCAATAGCAGCGCGGCGTTTTTCACCCTCATTTTCGTTTGATCGCGGAGTTCTGTTCGAGTACAAGGCGCTGTTTTTGTCCGCACCGCAGTAGTATTGTAATACGTCGAGGACGCAGGCAGGGACGGGCAACGCAGTAATCGCCCAGAAGAACCGCTCAAATCAGCCTAAGAGGCGCGCCGCCTCATCCGCCAGTCCCTGGTTGCGTTCCGCATATATCGCTGTAGCACTCATCTTCGTATGGCCTAACGTCGCGCCTGCCGACTCGTATCCCATCTCGCGCCTTACATTGGTAGCAGCGGTATGTCTTAGCTGGTACAGCGTCCAGTACGGC
>JAGHBX010000501.1 GCA_021160785.1 Planctomycetota bacterium
AGGATCATTCTCTTTTCAATGAGCGATCTATCAGTAATGATACGGTCAAAAAGCTTCTGGAGTTCGCTGGGTGCAAATTCCGCCAGAAAGCCTAATTTGCCCACATTAACACCGATAACCGGCACAGATGCCTCACAAAGTTCCCTCGCCGCCGACAGAATCGTCCCGTCACCCCCGAAAACAACGGCAAAATCAGCCTTTTTGAGCGTTTCGATTGGGCAACTGCCGCGGAAGCAATCGGCGAGTATTTCAGCCTTGTCCCGGGCAAAGTCCATGAAACTCTTCATCGCCTCGGTGGCGTAGCGTCTCCGAGGGTCGCCGAATATGATTATTCCGGGTTTGTCCATCAAATCTTCCCTGGTTCAGGAACGAGAGCAACGAATGCGACTCTCAGGGTCGCCATCCTGCTTCCCAACAGCACATTATCGACTATTTTCAATCGCCTGATTATTTATTCTATGCAGAAGTTTTTCGACGGTTTCGGCGATTTTGGCTGCACTGATGCCTATTTCGTCCATCTGGGCGGTGCGTGAGTCGACCCCGATGAAGTAATCTCCTCCCCCGAGTGTGATAATCGTGCCCCTGCTCGGCCTTGGAGCCGGACAATCGCCCTCAAGAGTCTTGCCGGCAGCGGCTTCAAGTACGGCAGAACCAAATCCGCCGGCCAGGCTGTGGTCCTCGGCGGTGATGATATGCGTCCCTTCCATCGCCAGAGCGATAATATCTTCATCCACAGGTTTGGCAAAGCGTGCGTTTATAACGGTCGCATCGATGTTTTTATCGGCGAGCTGCTCGGCGGCGGCGAGAGCTTCGGCTAACACACTGCCCAAAGCGACAATAGCGATATTGTCACCGCCCTGTCTTACGGTTACGCTCTTGCCCAACTGGAAAGGTTTTTGGGAAGTCGCTTGTTCGATCTGCCCGTTCGGAACGATATCCCTGGGGTATCGGATGGCTACCGGTCCGGCATGCGACAGCGCAAATGCAAGGGCATCCTTAATCTCGAATTCACCCGCCGGCGAAACAAGCACCATGTTGGGCAGCATCCGCATAAAGCCGATGTCCATCAGTCCGTGGTGGGTGGGACCGTCATTGCCCACCAGGCCGCTGCGGTCCACACAAAAGATCACGGGCAGGTTCTGCAGCGCCACTTCCTGAAATATCTGGTCGTAACTCCGCTGCAGGAATGTTGAATAGATGCAGACAATAGGTCTTAGCCCCTGTCGGGCGAGCCCCGCGGCGGTATCCACGGCGGTACTTTCGGCAATGCCGACATCATAACAGCGGTCGGGAAACATCTCGCGAAACCTGGCAAGTCCCGTACCGTCCGGCATGGCGGCGGTGATTGCCACCACACGCTCATCGGCTTGCGCCAACTCAACCAGCGCATCGCCGAAGGCCTGGGTGAAGGACCGCTCGCCCTTGACAAGGCTTGCCGCCTCGCCGTTGATTTCAAACGGACCGATCGAGTGAAACTTGCGAGGGTTGTCGTCGGCGGGGGCAAAACCTTTGCCCTTCTTCGTATAGACGTGCAGTATCCCCGGCCACTGCAGGTGGCTCATCCCCCCGAACAACTTGATGAGCGAGCCGATATCATGCCCGTCAACCGGACCGAAATAGGGAATGTTGAGGCTTTCAAACAGCCTGCTCGGCGAAATCGCCATTCGCACCGCCTTCTTGAAATTCTCCAGGGCCCCTTCCATAGGCTTTCCAATGACGGGCAGGTGCTCCAGGATCGTATTCGTTGTGCGGCGGATGTCGTCATATGTGTGGCTGAGCCTGACCTTTGACAGAAACTTCGCCATAGCGCCCTGGGTTACATCGATGGCCATGGAGTTGTCGTTAAGGATGATGAGCATCTGTCGTTTGACCAGACCGAGGTTGTTGAGCGCCTCAAAGCTCAGGCCGTTGACGATGCTGGCGTCGCCTACGATAGCAACGATTTTTTCATCGGTTCCGTTGTTCTGGGCGCCCAGCGCCATCCCTAATGCGGTGGCAATTGACGTGCCGGCATGGCCGACTGTAAACAGATCGTATTCGCTTTCGGCTGGATTGGGAAACCCGCTTATGCCGCCCTGCTGACGCAGGGCGGTGAAGCGGTCTTTTCTGCCGGTCAGTATCTTATGAGCGTAACACTGATGCCCGACATCCCACAGCAGCCTGTCTTTCTTGAAATCAAAGACGTAATGCAGCGCAATGGCAACCTCAACCATACCGAGATTGCTCGCCAGGTGCCCCCCCGTCTGACTGACCGAGTGCGTTATGAATTCGCGAATTTCATCCGCCAGAACCTTAAGCTCTTCGACTGAAAGCTGTCTCAAGTCCTCCGGGTAATTTACTTTGTCCAGAAGCTTTGTCATTACCGATCAACACAACAAATCATAATCCCCCTGTTTACCCATCCATGGCTTCCGACTGCTACTCCAGCAGCAGCGTCAGATGCGGAACCTTGCCCGTGCTCTGGATGACTATTCTGTCCTTGTAGACATCCGCCACGGCGTATCCTCTGTCGAATGCGTCTTCCACCATGCCGTCTATTGTAATATAGTACTTGTTATTTACCCAGTGATACTCGCAGAAATGCTTGTGGCCGTTGAGCCAGGCGACGACGCAATCATAGGATTCGAGCAGTTTGACGATTTCGTCGCTGTTCCAGAGGTTGTGTATATCCCCTTTGGGCATCAGCGGGTTATGGCCGAAAACAATTACTTTCTGCTTCCGGGCCTGTGCATCCTTGAGGATATATTCCAGCCACTCCTTCTGTGCGGGACCGATTGCGCCGTTCCATTCCACGGCGTTGGCTTTACCCGCCGCGGCCAGTTCGTCAAGCATCTTCTTGCCCAACGTGTAGTTCAAGCTGTCCTCGTCCCAGCCGCCGGCGACGGCAAGGTCCATCGTATCGAGGACGACAAATCGCCACTTGCGGTATGCAAAATCGTAAAAACCCCGCTTCATGCCCAATATGGACATCGTTGTCTTTCTGTCGATGCCGGCAAAATCGTGATTGCCCAACACGTGGTATTTTTTCGTTTGGATGCCGTTGAACAAATCGGCAATGGTTTGCAGGTCCGCTTCAGCGCTTGCGCCGCCGTCGATGATGTCGCCTAACTGAACGACAAAAGCGAGCTTGCGACCGTTGAAATCCGAAACGGCCCGGGCAAGTTTGTCCGTGCTCTTGCGATACTCGCGCGTGCCGACTTTGTCCTTGTCGGCATACTGAACGTCGGCGACGATGCCGAATGAGAATACCGGCGGGGTTGTGCATCCTGACGTCATAAGCGACCCCAGTACGCCACAGACGCAAAGAAGTTTGTAAAGGGCTTTTCGCAGCCGGGAATTGGCGATTTCATCCATTTTTTTTCCTTATCAACGGGTCCTGTCCAACAATGCGCCTGCCAATTGCCTCAGCACCTCGGCTGCGGCGCCGAAAGGCTCTAATGTCTCTATTGCTTCGGCGGTCAGTTGCTCTGCGATCCGGCGGGATTCTTCCATGCCTAACACCCCGGGATAGGTGATCTTTCCCTGTTTTGCATCTTTACCCGCAGTCTTTCCCAGATGTTCGCTCGTACCCGAAACGTCTAAAATGTCGTCGGCGACCTGAAAGCCCAGTCCGATCTTGAGCCCGTACTTCACGAGGCCGCCTATCTGCTCATCGTCGGCGCCGGCGCAAATGCCGCCCATCGCCGCGGCGGCGGCAAACATCTCAGCGGTCTTGTTCACGTGGATTTGCTGCAAAACCGTCAGGCTGCCGGGCAGATTCTCGCTCTCAAGGTCGGTCATCTGACCCGCAATCATTCCCGCCGGTCCGGCTGCTTCAGCTAAGGTGCGAATAAGCTTGGTCGCCGCGGGAGAGTCGCTCACCTCTCGGGCTAATATCTCAAAGGCTAATGTCAATAGCCCGTCGCCGGCCAATATCGCCGTCGCCTCGTCGAAGGCCTTGTGGCAGCTCGGTTGTCCCCTTCGCATATCGTCATTATCCATCGCCGGCAGATCGTCATGCACCAGCGAGTATGTATGGACCATCTCGACCGCCGCGGCCGCAATCTTTGCATCGGGGCGAATCCTGCCGCATATCACCTGGCAGCACCACAGAACCAGCCCGCCACGAACGCGCTTGCCAGGCGTCCGGATCGCATAGAGCATCGCATCCCGGATCGTATTGCGTATCTCGGGCCTTTTGGCAATCATCTCTTCGAGCGTTGCGTTGACGATCTGTGCCTTCTCGGCAAGAGATGTCGCAAAGTCCGCTCGACAAGTTCCATCGTGCTGTGCAGTCATTTTTTCATATCACCAAACTTGCTGTCGACTTATCCAGAACACTGTGGTATTATAGCAGGTTTGCGGCGTCAGAAAAGCAGGAAAATGATAATTGCCATTGAAGTGTGGTTTGCTCATGATTCTGGTTCTGGGAGTAACAGCATCCGGCAAGGGGGCCCTGGCGTTCGAGTTGGCCCGAAGGATCGGTGGTGAGATCGTCAGCATCGACTCGATGAAGGTCTATCGCCGCATGGATATCGGCACGGCCAAGCCGTCGCGGGAGCGTCGCGAGCAGGTCAGGCACCATATTGTCGATGTTGTCGAGCCGCATGAGTCGTTCAGTGTCGATCAGTTCCTGCGTCTGGCGGGCGAGGCGATGGGCGAGATTCGCTCGGCGGGGAAGACGGTTGTCGGCTCAGGCGGCACGGCGCTGTATATCAAGGCGCTGCTGTACGGGATATTCGACGGGCCGCCGGCTAATTACGAAATCCGCAAGAAGCTGAAGGCACAGATCGCCGCCGAATCAACTGCTGTGCTGCACAAGCAACTTGCACAAATCGACCCCCTCGCCGCCGAGAGAATCCATCCAAACGACGCCCGCCGCATTATCCGTGCGATGGAGGTCTACGAACTGACCGGAAAGCCCATCAGCTCGTTTCAAAGGCAGTTCGGCGTCGAGAGTACACTCGGCAACTGGACCATTATCGGGCTGCGCCGCCCCAAGGCCGTCGAGAGCAGCCGAATCAACTCGCGCATAAAGAGGATGATCGATCAGGGTCTTGTCGACGAGGTCAAGAGTCTGCTCGCCGAAGACGAACCGCTGAGCAAGCAGGCCTCCTGCGCCATCGGCTATGCCGAGATCATCAACCATCTCAAAGGACGCGCCACTCTCGACGAGGCGGTCGAGCGAATCAAGATCAACACCCGCAGATTCGCAAAATCCCAGCGAACATGGTTCAAAACCTTCACAGAAGTAAACTGGCTCGACATCGCCGACGACGAAGACACAGAACACCTCCTCAACCGCGCCATGGAGATCATCGAAAGCAAAGGCGGTCCGTAACCGGAGGTCCCCCATGATCAAAAGAGACGTCGTGAAACTTGCGATCGAGGGAAAGCCTTGCCCTTATGTGCCGTGGCATTGTACGTTTACCGTGCCCGCTACTGAAAGACTCCGCAGGCATTTTGGCACGGCCGGTATAGACGCGGCGATTGACAATCACTTCGTCAAGTTGGGTAGCGATATCGGTTTCTTCACCGACCTGGGTAACGACCGCTTCAGGGACTACTTCGGCGTCGACTGGGGCCAACAACTCGGCCTGCAGATGGGCCCGAAGATATGGCGTGAGTTCATCGCGCCGCAGCTTGAGCGCATGTACGCAGCCGTCAAGCAGGGCGGTAAATACGTCATGATACACTCGTGCGGCAAAGTCGACGAGCTTTTCGACGACCTCATCGACCTGGGCGTAGACTGCTTCAACCCGTTCCAGCCCGAGGTGATGGACACGTTTACCCTTATGGCCAAGTACCGGGGCAGACTGGCCTTTCACGGCGGCCTGTCCACACAGAGGACCCTGCCCGAAGGAAGCGTCGATGACGTGAAACGCCAAACGCAAAGACTTCTGGACGCCGGCGCAAGAGGCGGCTACATATTCGCGCCCGCCCACGCCGTCCAGCGAGACGTGCCGCTGAAGAACATGTTGGCATTCATCGAGACTCTACACGCACAGCCCGGATACAAAACCGCCTGACTGTGCTACTCTTCCAGCAGCATAATCTCTATCTTGCGAAACTCGCAGGGATGGCTCTCTGCCTGCAGCGATATATAACCTTCGCTCAGCATGATATCGGCACCGTCGGCGATCAGCTTTTTTGCGTCGCCGTCTCTTTCGTCAAGCTGCGGCTTTTCGTATTCCAGCACGACCTGTCCGTCCATGATATGTTTGATGACGCCGTTACCGTGGACCTCGACCTCGATGGTTACCCAGTCATCGCCGTGATAGGTTTTTGAAGTTGACGAAGTGCAGTGTGCGGTGATCAACTTATCGTCCATTACGACATTGGTGCCCGGTGTGCACAGGTTGGCCGTCGTGCGATTGTGCGTCCCGTCGCCGCCCAGGAGCTGCACCTCGATCGATACGGGGAAATTCTGGTCCTTGCCCATGCTCTCCGGCGACTGGCAGTGCAGCATTATCCCATTGTTGCGAAATGCCCAGCCCGGTCCGCCGGGCGCCTGCTCTCCCAGGAACCGGTATTCGACCCGCAGGATATAATGCGAAAACGGCGTCTCATAAAAGATGTGCCCGAACCTGCCGTCGAACTTGTCATACTTGTCGTAGCAGACTTTCAGTACGCCGTCTTCAACGCGGAACGTATCGCCGAAATTATCGCCGAGCTGGTAGCCGGTAATCTTGGGCTTCCAGCCGGTGAGATCCTTGCCGTTGAAGAGGCTCACCCAGCGGCTCTTGCCGGCGCCCGCTTCCTGCCGCGCACAGCCGCAAACCACGCTCAATATCACCAGGCAAATCACCCAGACAGAACACCCGCTAAAATAACGTTTCGCATCCATTTCGCTCGCTCCTTAATAAAAATATCGTTACTGTCGGCCTTGCAGAATCATTGATCCTGTATGACAAAACTGGCCCCTTCACTCTCGGAAGGGATGTAGGCCCCGATGGGACACAGCACCTTGCTGGCCTCATCGGAACTAACATACCAACTCTCGCCAAAAAGTCCACCCTGCAAAATAGACCGGCAACGGGACGGGGGATAACAAATTTGGGTTTTGGGTGGTCGACATTTTTGGGTGGCGGGGTTAGACTTTTTGTTGTGTATTACGAGGCGCTGAAGGTGCGGTTGTCGGAGGCGTTATGGAGGCGTATTGGGGATGATGTGGATGTCTAAGTGAAAGGATGGTTCATGTCGAAAGTGCAACAAGACGATAACTTCAAGCTGTCGCATCTGGCAGACGAAGTACATGTGGACGAACACGGCAGTTGCCAGTTGTGCCGGTGGTGGCATTTGCTGGACAAAGAATCGGCGCCGGCGGACGATAACGCCCGGATGTGCCGGCGTCAGGAGGAGGGCATCGGCGAATGCCGTTGCTCGGAACCGCGTCTGGTTAGCTGCCTGAAGAACGGCAAGCAGGAGTACGAGGGCCTGTGGCCGATCACTTATGAGAAGGACTGGTGCGGCAAATTCGAGGCTTTGAAGGGCAAAGGCGGCCTGGCCAGCGGCAGGGCAAGATTTTAGGCGACATCCGGTGCGGGGTTAGTCGAGGTGTTCGGCGAGGCGGTATACGTTTTTGTTGACTTCGGCCATCAATCAGAACGATGTCAAGCCAAGGCGCTCTCAGCAGGAACATATTTGCTGAGAACCCTTTTCAACTCATCCCGATCGATCGGTTTTGATATGTAGTCGTCGCATCCGGCCGCCAGGCATCTGGCCCTGTCTTCGGGCATAGCGTATGCAGTGAGTGCTGCTATTGGTGTGGTTATTCCTTCTTCCCTCAATTTCTTTGCAGCTTCAAGTCCATTTAAGCCGGGCATCTGTATGTCCATCAGTATCAGGTCAAATTGCTCCATACGTGCTTTTTCGATAGCTTCTTTTCCATTATCAACTATAACCACTTCAAGGCCGTATCGTGTGAGAATCCTGTGAGCCAGAACCTGGCAACCCTTAGAATCCTCGGCCAGCAGGACCTTACCGGAGAAATCGAGATTATCCGTTATCGCAGATTCGGCGGCTGCATCTTTGGTCTGAACGCCCCCGCCCGACAATGCCGCCGGCTCTGCATCAACACCCGCCGGGATTACCAGAGAGAATACCGAACCAGCGCCTTCCTGGCTGGTAAAAGAAAGATCACCGCCGAGAAGCCGGGCCAATTGCTTTGTGATTGCCAGACCCAGACCGGTACCGCCATATTGGCGGTTATGACTGCCGTCGGCCTGACTAAACGTATCAAATACAGCAGCGTGTTTATCCTGTGGAATACCAATACCGGTATCTTCCACATCGAAGCGAAGGCATGGTGTTGGCTGCATATAATCGGCGGACACCTTCAGGTGAACGTGTCCTTGCTTAGTGAACTTGATTGCATTGCCGACAAGATTGAGAAGGCACTGGCGAAGGCGGCCACTATCTGTCTGTATTGTATCGGGCAGCTTGCCGCAGCGGAAAACATCAAATTGCAGTCCTTCTTCCTTGGCCAGAGGCCGCATCATGACTTCGATGCCATCAAGCAATTTGCCCAGAGAACTATTTTTTATCTCGATTTCAAGTTTCCCTGACTCTATTCTGGAAACGTCTAAAATTTCATCGATTATGCGCAAGAGCGATTTCCCCGCTTTCTGAATGAGGTCCACATAGCTTTTCTGTTCGTCCGGGTCCTCCTCGGAGGCTAACAGACCGGCGAAACCCGTAATAATGTTCATAGGTGTGCGTATCTCATGACTCATATTGGCAAGGAACTGGCTCTTGGCAATATTCGCCGCTTCTGCCCGTTCTTTTGCTTCTTGTAGTCGTTCCTCGGCCCGCTTGCGCAAAACAATAGTTATTATCAAGGCAATGATCAGGGCAGATTGCAGGATGACAATCGCAATCGCACTCCATATAATTTTGTGATGTCGATAATAGAAAGACTCCGGTTCATTGACAATGACGCTGTCTTCGGGCAGGTTGGATATATCGATGTTCCATCGTTGCATCTGGGCAAAATTGAACATATACGGGTTAACACTTTCTGTTATCACACCGATATCAGAGGGTTTTTCCCCGGCAAAAACCCGCAGCAACAATTCGGCGGCGTTTGCGCCCTGTGTTTGGCTGCTGAGGAGTTTGCCTCCAACTATCCCATGCTCCAGATACATTGTAATAATTCCATAAACCGGAACGGTTGAAGCAGACGATATCGCATGGCCGCCTCCATCGACCGGGATATAGGCGCCGGTTTTGTCGCGAAGCCAGACGGTTAACAGCACGATACTGTTTTCGGGTAATGTTCTCAACTTAGCTAAAAGCTCCGAATAAGAAGTCCCGGCCGGAAAGATATTCGAACTCTACATCTTTGCACTGCTTACTTGCCGCCCGGATATCTTTTTGCTGGCCGATCCCGGTTGGGGTATTGTCGGTAATTACATAAACCTTTTGGATGCCCTTGTGCAGTTTCATCGCCAGATCGATCGTGGCTTTGATGTCCAGCACTTCTATCAGCCCGGTAAAGGCGTCTTTTCCGGCTAACATCGTCGGATGATAATCGTTGACGCCACAGAACGAAACGGGGGCGCCGTTAAAGACTTCTTCATGGTGCTTCATAGCGAACCGCAAGGCATTGTCATCGGTGGCGACAACGCCATCAAATCTGATCTTATCATATTTCAAATGATAAGTACGAAGAAGATTTTCGAGATACTCCGGGGTGTATATGCGTTTGGTGTCCATGTACTCGACATAAAGCTCAAGGTCCTCGATCGCGGAGGTAAGAACATCCGTGACAGCCAATACCTGATTGTCGGTCCATTCAAATCCTTTGTGATAAGAGTTGAGGATGAGGATATGGCGCGTTTGTTCGGTTTGCGCTTCAGCGACGCCGGCAACCGCCAACGTGAGCATAGCAACCCGGAATATCATGCTATGTATTGCGCGACACGATTTCGTTGTGATTTTATTGCGTTGCACTTGAGAGTTCAATAGCTTTCCACTCACATGACAATACTGCCTATCCATCAACCTCAAAATATCGACAGAAACAGGTGGTCAGGTAACCACGGAAACGTATCGCCCGGTAAAAATTGGATGTATAGCAATATGGCAGCGATTATTATTCATGGCAGGAGAATCTCCCGGCGATTATCGGAAGAAGCAGTCCCCTTGACGTCCTGGCGCCTGTCCCGGGAGGCGTTTTTGGTGGGCGGGGTATGATCAGTTTTTTGCTTCCAGTTTGGAAAGGCGTTTTCGCTCGGCGAGCTGGCGATTGTAGTCATGGGTGTTTCTGTCGGTCCACAGGTTCGATTCGGCATAATCGCCGCAGTATGGTACTGCGAGGTCTATCCAGCAGCACAGCTTGTCCATTTCTTCGGTGGACAGTATTACCTCTTCATGGCCGGCCTGGAGCATGGCGATGAGGCCGCTTTTGGCTGCGCCGAAAGAATATGGTTTCAGAACGGTTGGGCCTGACTGCGGTGAAATCCAGTTTACGTATTCGTTGGGATATGCGGCGAGATAGTAGCCGACATTTCCCTGGCTGCGGAAGGCGGCGCGAAGGAGGCTGAGATAGGATTCGGCCCAGGCGCGTGCGCTCAGGTCCTCGTATACCTTGCGTGCCGACAGGTTGAATGTCTTGGGTTTGGTTTTCGCCGCGATTGGGCGGCCGTCGGGACCGAAGACTCGCCACTGTTCGATGCCGCCAGCGGTTTTGCCCGCCAGCACAGCCCGTATCTTCAAGGCGTCCGTGGTCAGCGCTTTCGGAAAGACGATGTTCTGCGCGTCGGATGCGCCGCCGGCGCGCACCCACGCTCCGTCGTTGCGATAAAAAAGTTTCCATTCCGCCGGCTTCTGCGCCTTAGAGCCCCGGGTGAGCCATTTGATCGCTACGCTGCCGACGGGCTGTTTTTTCGGGAGATAATACATCGCTTCCTTGACGTTCGTTCGGCTGTACTGGGCGGGCCATGAACAGTAC
>JAGHBX010000047.1 GCA_021160785.1 Planctomycetota bacterium
ATGTATGTGCTGATCGCTATGGGACTGTCGTTGGGGGTTCTGGTCGTTCTGCTCGCCAGGGGTGTGCGGATCGGGCGGGCCATGCTGTGCGCTGCCGTTGCTTTTGCCGTGTTGCTGCGTGTCAGCCCGGCCGAAGTGTTCAGACAGCTTACTTTCGAATTCCACAACGAACAAACAGGCCTTGCGCAAACCACGCCGTATCTCTTCATTTCGCTTACCGCTCTCCTGTTAGGCGTTAATGTCATCGGCGCCCTGATGCAGGAGACGGGTATTTCCAAGAGGCTGATCGGGGCGATGCAGGGTCTGTTTAGAAGTCGGCGCGTCGCGATGGCGGTGCTGCCGCTGCTGATGGGGATGCTGCCCACGCCGGGCGGCATTATGCTGTCTGCGCCAATGGTTCGCGACCTCGGCGACGGTATCGGCGTGGGGCGATCGCGCCAGGCGGCGATCAATTTCTACTTCAGGCATCAGTGGGAATCGGTATGGCCTTTGTTCCCCGCTGTGCCGCTGCTGCAGGGCATATTAGGCGTTTCGGCGTTTTCCGTCATTTCGCACAACATCGTTATATCTATTGCGGGCATCTGTGCCGGCGTGCTGTTTCTGCTGTTGGCGCCGATGCCGCCCCGGGACAAGACTGCGGCGCGGCCGGGCGGGCGGCTGCATCATAACCTGCGGGATTTCACACACGCGTTCTGGCCGATCGCCTTGACAGCGGTTCTTTATGGCGCCTTCAACCTGCCGCCGGCGGTCGGTATATGGATGTCAGTATTTGGGCTGATGTTCCTGCACAAGATCCCGCGGCATCGATGGGCGGCGATGTTTAAGGCAGCCAATGAAGCGGATCTCGTGCTGTTAGTGTTTTCTGCACTGTTTTTCAAGTTGAATCTGGAAGCCGGCGGAGCAATTGGCGATGTGGTTGGTTTTTTTCAGGATGTTCATCTGCCCCCCGTACTGATTATCTTTCTCCTGCCGTTTCTGGTCGGATTCCTCTCCGGCGTTACCATGCCGACGGTCGCGATGACGTTTCCGTTTCTGGCGGCCTTCATCGGGACCGGCGCCGACGCCAAAATGCCTCTGGCGACGTTGGGTTTCGCCGGGCTGATGTGCGGATTGTTTCTCACACCCGTCCACCTGTGCCTGCCCCTGTCGGCGGCGTATTTCCAGACCTCCCTGTCGAAAATCATCGCCCGACTGATCCTCCCGGCCGTTGTAACCGCGGCAATCGTAATCGCCGTAATCGCCGTCGTTTGGCGGTGATTGCCGTCACCCGTACCGCCGGGATATATCATTGACTTGAGGCTCGTTTTGAGTTAGTATAGCCGGTTCGATTATCGATAGTCGGTTATTTGAAAGAACTCGACATGCTCAAAAGAACTCATTATTGTGGAATTATTCGCTCCGATCATGTGGATCAGACGGTCGTTGTTTGCGGCTGGGTGAAGTCCTATCGCGACCATGGAAATCTTGTATTTATTGACCTGCGCGACCGCCAGGGCCTCGTGCAGCTTGTTTTTGACCCGCAGACACAGCCGGAGATTCACAAGATCGCACGTAACATCCGCTGCGAGTGGGTCATTGCCGCCAGCGGGCGGATTCGCAGGCGAACCGAGGGCATGGAGAACCCCAGGATGCCGACCGGCGAGATTGAAGTCGCTGTCGAACAACTGGAGATACTCAACAAGTCCAGGACGCCGCCGTTTGAGGTTGACAACGCCGAAAGCGTCAATGAGGAATTGCGCCTCACCAACCGTTACATAGATCTTCGCCGGCCCGATATGCAGGACAAGATGCGTCTGCGCCACCGCACGGCGAAACTCGTGAGGGACTACTTCGACGAAAACGGTTTCTGGGAGATCGAGACGCCGATGTTGGGCAAGAGTACGCCCGAAGGCGCGCGGGATTTTCTCGTGCCCAGCAGGCTCTACAAGGGTGCTTTTTACGCACTTCCCCAGTCGCCGCAGTTGTTCAAGCAGATACTGATGGTCAGCGGTATGGACCGCTATTTCCAGATCGTTCGCTGCTTCCGCGACGAGGATCCGCGAGCGGACCGCCAGGCGGAATTTACCCAGATCGATGTGGAGATGAGCTTCGTCGATTCCGACGACGTGATGAAGATCAACGAAGGCGTGGTCGCCCGGGTCTTTAAGGAAATTCTCGGCGTCGAGGTCCCGCTTCCAGTTCGCCAAATGAGTTACGCCGAGTCGGTTAACGATTACGGTATCGACCGGCCGGACCTGCGATTCGACATGAAACTAAAGGACATCACCGATATCGCCGCCAAAAGCTCGTTTAAGGTATTTACCTCGGTCGCCGAAAAGGGAGGCATTGTCAAGGGGCTTTGTGCACCGCAGGCCAACCGCTTTTCACGAAGCGATATCGAAAAGGGATTGACCGGCTTTGTCGCCGATTACGGGGCCAAGGGGCTGGCGTGGTTTAAGGTGGCGCCCGCAGACGCAGGCGACGGACTCCAACTCAAGAGCAGCATCGCAAAGTTCTTCACCCCCGACCAGCAGGCGCAGATTATCGAGCGATTCGGCGCCAAAGATGACGACTTGATCCTGCTCGTGGCGGACACCGAAGCCGTTGCAAACAAGGCCCTTGCGCCGCTGCGAGTCAAACTGGGCGCCGACATGGGGCTGTATGATGAGGGGCAATTTGAATTCGTGTGGGTGGTGGACTTTCCGCTGTTCGAATGGAACGAAGACGAAAAGCGTTACGATTCGCTGCACCACCCGTTCACTGCGCCGGTGGAAGAGGATATGGGCAAGCTCGATACCGACCCGGGCAATATCCTGTCCCAGGCATACGACCTGGTGGTCAACGGTTCTGAAATCGGCGGCGGCTCGATTCGTATCCATGACACGAACGTACAGGCGAAGGTCTTTGACCTGCTGAACATTTCGCGCCAGGAGGCTCAGCAGCGGTTCGGGTTCTTCCTGAAGGCGCTGGAATACGGCGCGCCGCCCCACGGTGGAATCGCTTTCGGTCTGGACCGTATGGTCATGCTGCTTGCCGGCACGGATAATATCAGGGATGTTATCGCTTTTCCCAAAACCCAGCGCGGCCAGTGCCTGCTCACCGCCGCTCCAAGCGAAGTGGACCAGGCCCAGTTAGACGAATTAAACCTGCGAGTGCAGAAACACTCGCATCAGCCACGGACAGGGAACGAGTAGCACTCTGCCAAACAGGAAACCGCCTTCGGCGGATACTGATTTATTCTGGATTCCCGCTGTATTTTATCCCGGCGCGCCGGGGCGGGAATGACAACAGGCAATCGTGCTTGCCTGAAATGTGACGGCGAAAGAAGAATAATGTTCAGAAAAGTCGGCCGATATCTGGATGTGCTGCTCCGCAGGCTGAGGCTCAAACCGCTGACGCTTGCAGAGAAGTGCCGCCTGCAATTCGGTGCGGCGGTCCTTTTCAGTCTTACCCTTGCACTCCTGATACCGTACTTCTGGATGGGCAAGCTGACCGAAAAGATTGCCCTCGATGCCGGCCGGGCCGTTGCCGATACCGCATTTGAAAAGCACTTCCAGATACAGGCCGATCCCGACAAGGGGCTGGCTATGCTCGATAATATGGGTCGAGAACGCACCGCCGACAACCGTATGAATCGGTGGATTCGACTGGACGACGGCGACAAGAACGCAACAGCCGATCTTACCGACAGGCAGCAAGAGGTAGTCAAAGAACTCGGCGATGACACACGAAGAGAAGACTTTGCATGGATCGACCGCAACGCTTCCGTAGCCTGCAACAACTACATCCGGATTGTCCGTGCCGAGGACTCGTGCATCTTCAAATGTCATAAACCGCAGGGTCCGGCGGCGGCATTCAACAAGGGCAAGGTTGTCGGCGCCCTCGTCGTACGAACGCCGGCGCGACAACTGGCAAAGACCATCCTGATGAATCGGCTCTGGACGATCAGTGCAGGCCTGTTAGCAGCAATCGGCGCCATGGTCGCGTTCTATATCATCACCCAACGAGTTATCCTGAGCCCCATCCGTCAACTCAGGGCGCTGGTGAACAATGTCGCCGAAGGCAACCTGGATGCCCGAAGCGTCATCAAGACCGGCGACGAATACGAAAGGCTTTCCGAGGCGTTTAACAACATGTTAGATGGCCTCCAGGACTCTCAGGAGAAGCTGCGTCAGGCAAACAAGCAGCTCGACGCCAAGATCGCTCAGCTTTCCGACCGAAACATACAGTTGTTCAAAGCCAACAAACTCAAGAGCGAATTCCTGGCCAATATGTCGCACGAATTTCGAACGCCGCTGAATGCAATCCTGGGCTTCGCCCAACTGCTTCGCGAAAAGCCCGGCGAGGATCTGGAAAAATCCAAACGCTACGCCGACAACATCATCACCAGCGGCAGGAGCCTTCTCAATATGATCAATGATCTGCTCGACCTTGCAAAGGCCGAAGCCGGAAAGATGGAACTGCGAATCGAAAAGGCAAGCATCGGGCAGTTGTGTGAAAGCATGGTAGCTTTTTTCGGCCCGCTTACCAAACAGAAGAACATCGCCCTTGACCTTGAAGTCGACGACGATATTCCGATCGTGCAGACGGATTACGGCAAAGTCCAGCAGATACTGTACAACCTGCTCAGTAACGCCCTCAAGTTTACACCCCAGGACGGACGTGTCACTATTGCCGCCGGGATGCTCGACAATGTAACCGTTCGGATCAGTGTCAGCGATACCGGATGCGGCATTGCCGAGGACAGCCAGCAGAAAATCTTCGAGAAATTCCGACAGGTGGACGGCTCGATCACCCGACCGGGCGCCGGCACAGGGCTGGGGCTTGCAATTTGCAAGGAATTGGCCGATCTGCTGGCGGGCACAATCTCCCTGGAAAGCAGCGAGGGCGACGGAACGACCTTTTCATTGGACATCCCCGTGAATCTGCCGACAAAACCCGCCGAGACCGAAAGCACCTCGCCCGCAGAATAACTTAAAACCTCTCTCGCGGAAATTTATCGCCCTGAAGGGCGTTTCATTGTTTGCTTTGCCGCCTCGATCACAGCGTCGACGGTTATGCCGAACTTCTCAAAACATACCGCAAACGGCGCCGACACGCCAAACGTGCTCATGCCGATGAAGATGCCGTTGTCGCCGATGTATTTGCTCCAGCCCAACTCGACCCCTGCCTCGATACCCACCCGCGCCTTGACGCCCGGCGGCAGGACGGTGTCCTTATAGGCCTGGTCCTGCTCCTCGAAAAGCTCCCATGAGGGCATGCTGACAACCTGGGCGTTGACACCGTCGTCGGCTAACTGTCCCGCGGCGGCGACGGCTAATTGCACCTCCGAACCGCTTGCCAGCAGCAGAATGTCGGGTGAGGCGGCCTTTACAAGCACGTATGCACCCTTTGCAAGATCAGCGGCGCTGCCATAGGCGTCCTGATCGAGCACAGGAAGGCCCTGTCTTGTCAGGGCAAGCGCGATCGGTCTGTCGCGATGCTCCAGCGTATACTTCCATGCCTGGGCCGTCTCGTTTGCATCGGCCGGGCGTATCACAACGAGATTGGGTATTGCCCGCATCGACGCCAACTGCTCGACCGGCTGATGCGTCGGGCCGTCCTCACCCAGACCGATGCTGTCATGAGTGAACAAAAATATCGTCGGATACTTCGACAACGCCGCCATGCGAATCGCGGGCCTCATGTAATCGGCAAAGCACATGAATGTCCCGCCGTAAGGAATGAGCAAATCGCTTACCGCGATACCGTTCATGATTGCGGCCATCGCATGCTCGCGAACGCCGTAATGCAGGTATCTGCC
>JAGHBX010000031.1 GCA_021160785.1 Planctomycetota bacterium
CTACTATGGGCAGCGCGAGGATTCCCAGGCTTACTCTCCTACCTTCAGCAGATTTCACGAAAGATTAGCCCGCGATTTGATCAACCGTTTTGATTTACGCAATAAGCGGCTCATCGAAATCGGGTGCGGTAAAGGCGAGTTTCTGACCCTGTTGTGCAAACTGTCTGGCAGTACCGGTATTGGCTTTGACCCGGCATATGCAAATCGGCCTGATATCGGTCAAACCGATGATTGCGTAAAGTTTGTTAAAGATTTCTTCTCCGACCGCTATTTGGGCTGTAAGGCGGATTTTATCTGCTGCAAAATGACACTTGAACATATCCGTGATGTAATGGCTTTCATAGCCTACATACGTCGAACGGTAGACTCCGAGAAAAATACGATTGTATTCTTCCAGGTTCCCAATGTTATCAGGATCTTCACCGAAACTGCCTTCTGGGATATCTATTATGAACACTGTTCATACTTCACCGCCTTTTCTTTGCGGGGACTCTTTGAAAGGGCCGGCTTTGAGGTACTGAATACCTGGACAGACTACAATGATCAGTACTTGATGCTGCAGGCCCGGCCGGGCGAGTCCGCATTAGAGCGGGATGACCAAGCCCACGAAACAGAGAATATTCACAGAATCGCAAAAATCTTCGCCCAAAAACACTCTTTG
The DNA here is from genome assembly GCA_021160785.1 of Planctomycetota bacterium. Classification (GTDB taxonomy): domain Bacteria; phylum Planctomycetota; class Phycisphaerae; order Sedimentisphaerales; family Anaerohalosphaeraceae; genus B28-G16. The sequence goes on from JAGHBX010000031.1 coordinate 662, forward strand.
GTGATCGCTCGGTGGAAACGTTTTATCGAATACGGTCCGGCCAAACGCATCGCTCTGTGGGGTTCGGGTTCCAAGGCGGTAGGCTTTCTTAATACCATCCAATCCACCGGACGGGTAGGCTGCATCGTAGACATCAACCCGTACAGGCAGAAAACTTTCAGCGCAGGGACCGGTCAACCAATAGTATCGGCTGAATTCCTGCGCAGTTACAAACCCGATTTAGTAATAATAATAAACCCTGTTTATAAGGAGGAAATACGTGATTACCTTGACCGGATGAATCTGAAACCGAACCTAATGATGAGCACAGAATTTGTGTAAAAGCAGCAGGTATTGATTTGGGCCAAAATTGTTTGATGAGTGGTCATTATAACTCAGTAAGTGTCAGGAAAATTGGGATGTATATGGCGATAAAAAACATTGAATCGTCCAGGTATAAGACGCGGGTATGTCTTTTTTCGCAACGCGGCTTTCGGCGGGAACTGTCAAGATGTGCAACTTACGAGTTCGAAGATACCATTATGAAGGTGGACGATGCTGAGTTGATATATCCGGCTGCTCGCAGAAACTTTGAACTGACCAGAAGGGTCGCCAACCAGGCTGCTCTGCGCACAAAAATAGCTTGCCTTAATCCGGGAATACAATCGGTCAGGCTTAAGCGGGATTACGACATTTTTGTGTTTCTATGCCAGTTCCCCTCTGATCTTATCTCTCTCAATGCCGTCAAGGGCCGTAAAGACCATTGCCGCATCTCTGTTTGTTATCTGGAGGAATTGTGGGCAGCTGAATTGAAAAAGTGGCGGGCGCATTTGAAGTTGCTTTCTGATTTCGATTATGTTTTCCTCAATTGCAAAGACAGTGTTGAGCTTCTGCAATCGGCCATAAACACTCAATGTCGATATCTTCCCCCCGCGGTGGATATCATAAAATTCTGTCCGTTTCCGGACCCGCCGGTCAGGTTTATTGATGTCTACAACATGGGCCGAAGATCATCGATTACCCATCGCTGTATGCTTGAGATGGCCCGAAAGAACAATTTCTTCTATATCTATGATACTATCCTGCCCCGCGGCGCTGCCAATGTCAACGAACACCGCAGCCTTGTCGCCAATATTGCTAAGAGGAGCAGAGATTTTTTTGCCAATTGCGCCAAGATTGACCTGCCCATAGAGACCCATGGCCAGAGCGAAATAGGGTTTCGATTCTTCGAAGGTGCCGCTGCCGGAGCCGTTATGTTGGGCGATTATTCCAGCAGCGAGGCTTTCCGAGAGAATTTTAACTGGCCCGACGCCGTCATCCCCGTCCCATTCAATTCTCCGAATATAGCTGAAATTCTTACCCAATTGGATTTCCAGACCGATAGACTGCGGGCTATTAGAAAAAACAATATCGTCCAATCCCTGCTCAGACACGATTGGCTGCATCGCTGGCAGAAAATACTCGATGTGACGGGTCTTAAAGGCACGGATAAGCTTATCAAACGCGAGCACAAACTCAAGAAGCTTGCGCATCTTGCAATCGCCTGGTCCCAGGACGATTCGCCCACTAAATGTCCCATTGAGCAGTCGAAACAGACTTTCACATCAAAGCCGTTGCAGAAAAACAAGAAACCTGTAAGCAGGACGACTTCTAAAAAGAAGTAAAATCCGGCATCAAGAAGCAATTGGATGATTATTCCCCAACCGGTCGTGCCATTTTACCTTGTTCGCAAGGGGGTGTTCGCTGATTATCTGACTGCCGGCAATCATGTTTTTCTGTTTCTTCGAAGATTTATATCACTGTAAAGCTGCCAGGCTGTATCATCTATAAGCGGATACATTATCTTTGTGAACGCCGCAATCGATCGAGAGACCAACTTTTCCGAGCTGCAAAAAAAAGGCCCACACCCTTGTGTGCGGGCCTCATAAAGTGCTTACAGACGGCCGATTAGGCCTGATTTAATTGTTCAGCTTTACGGGAACAATATGGTCTCAAGCCAGTGCTCAGCCAGTCTGGCAAAGTCAACGAAGTCGATGTCCTCGTCACCGTTGAGATCTGCCGGCGACACCGAAGGACTATATGCCGGCAATTCATCCGCGTGATAAGGTCCCTGATTAGCCAGCCACAAGGCGTTGCCCTGAGTCAGAGCGTAATCATAAATTCGCAGTTCGTCCATCTTGCCGTGGTAGCTCACCAGTCCCCATCGACCTGGAGAGGCGCCAATGACAAAGTCGTCGCATATCGCAATGTTGTCGAACGCGTCATTACTGGCAGCAATGCAGGATCCATTGAGATAAATCCTCTGGATACCCGCAGCGGCATCTTTCACGAACGTGTAGTGACTCCACATGCCCTGATAAGCCTGAATAGGCTGCAGGTTGGCGTCATCAGGCGGAATGGGTACCCAGTCATTGGGGTCGGTACTGTAATCACCTTCTCCAATGTACTCCCACTCGATTGACTGTATGCGCAGACCAGCGATGGACCAGTAGACGCCGCCTTTTTCACCATAGTTCAACCAGCCTTCTCCTTCTTTCTGGAACGGAGCCATAGTCATTTGAGTCCGGAAAGTTTCACTTTTACCGCCGTTATAGGTGGCGCTAAATATGTTGTCAGAGTAGGCGTTGTGACCTTTCTCTTCCGGATTGCCGTTTAGCCACATTGAAATGCTTATGGACTTTTCAATTCCATCGAGGACTTCGGTCGGAACCATACCATAAATTATGTTCGGATCGGTGCCGTTCCACTCGACATAAGGTGCGAAGCATCCACCGTCCAACTGGACCGGGTCCCAGATATCAAATCGAAGATTATTGGGGTCAGAACCCTCGTTCGCCAGCGCCAGAATATTCTGGTGCGTCAGGGCCTTGTTGTAAACGCGAACCTCATCAATGGTACCTACAAAATCAGAACCGATTTGGAATGGCGAACCTGCACCACTGTAAGGCTCGATCGAGTTTGAGTCCATCAAGTGACCGTTAATATAGAGCCTGGCAATGCCGTCGGCCTGGCGCACACCAGCAATATGCGTCCACTCACCAAGCAGATTTCGACCGGCCGGAACATACCATGCTTGTGTGTCAACGCTCGATTCGCCGGAGCTGAAACCGTAGTTGGCCCAGCCTGTACGGAGTTGAACACCTTCGTTCCATTCACCTTGTTGGATCAAGTATTGCCAATCTTCTTCCTTGGTCCGATTGACCCAAAGTGCAAACGAGAATTCTCCGGTCAAATTGGGTTCGTTGGGTTCATTGAAGTCCGGGATTTCCACTGAGTCGTCTCCATCGAATGTCAGTCCGCCGCCGATCATACCGGTATCCCAGCTCGGATTACCATCGAAAACTCCTGCGTGGCCATTACCCGAGGAGTCCTCCGGGGTCGTGCCGGAACCGTCCTCGAAGGCCCAGTAAGCTATCAAGCCTTCATCGCTGGGCCATTCAGGTACCAGAGCTTCCTCACTCTCATCCCGGCAAGGCTTGCCCCACTGCCTGTCTTCGGCAACAAGAGGACCGGCTTCACCATAATGGCCCTCGTTGAGTTGATGTATGCTCATATCATAACCGTTGCCGCTTGAGTCCACACATACAGGCCCTTTGCGCTCTTCGAACTTGTAATAGGCCTTGGGTTCACCGAGAGGCTCTTCCGGAGTAACAGTACCACTGGGGGCATAATGCAGC
>JAGHBX010000268.1 GCA_021160785.1 Planctomycetota bacterium
ACAAACCGGTCGGGCATTTTCCGAAAAGCTCTCCTATGCTGAGGTGACGGAATTGAAGCTGGTTTTGAATCCGAGGCGGTATTTGAAAGTGAAATTAAAGGGGCCGAATATGCTGTATTTCAGTGAGAAATTCGAGTTCGCAGCATCGCATAAGCTGTGGAATCCGGATCTGAGCGCCGAGGAAAACGCCGAGCTGTTCGGCAAGTGCGCAAATCCCTCTGGGCATGGCCATAATTACATGGTGGAAGTGGAGGTCGAATTGCAGGATGGGTGGGACTTCTCGGTGGGACGGCTGGAGGAGTTTGTCAAAACCGAATTGATCAAGCCGCTCGACCACAAATATCTCAACGTCGATGTGGAGCATTTCATGCACACTAATCCGACAGTGGAGAACCTGGCGATTTACGCCTGGGACCACCTGGCCGGCGGCATCGACCAGGCCAGACTCCACTGCATCACCGTATCGGAAAGCAACCGCACCACCTGTAAATACTACGGCCAATAACGGCAGAACCAACATTTTGGGGAAAAACTTCGCCAAAGTCAGAATTTTAGTGAATAAGTGGAAGAGTTTTTAAAGTATTAGTAGGGTCAGGTAATTGCTTTCTGAAGGGCCGGTATTACACAATTGGCTTGGGAACAAAGAGTTCCTCAAAAGAGCGAAGTAAAAAAGTGTCTGTCATACCGGCTACAAAATCCAAGACCACCAATTCATCAGGGGTATCTTCATCATAGATATTACTCATATCATCAAGAAACTTGCAGAATTGCTTATAAACATTGTACTCGTCAGGATTTTGGGGATTGAAGTTTTTGAAGTATTCAGTATGTTGAAGTTTGTTCAGCAAGCTATCAAAAAGTAGCTGTGTGCTTTTGGATGCTTGTGATTTATATTTTTCCGCTTTTTCTGTCTTGTAAATATATTTGTTGTTGAAATCGATGACCTCATGCATCAAACCACCGTTCTGGTGCGAGATAGCTATGTAATCTTTCCCATAGCTGCTTCTAATAACATCTTCGATAAGATTGCCAACCATTTCTCCGTTATTTGTGCCCAGTTTGGCTATTCTATCGGGTATTTCCTCTACTGTTATGACCCTTGCTTCCAGGGCATCTTCAATATCCTTCCCCAGATATGCTATTTTGTCTACCATACGTACTACGCAGCCTTCAAGAGTCGCCGGATTACCAGCTTGGTCTTTGTTATGGATGGCTTTCAAGTCCTTGTCTAAGGGGCCTGGTTCCAGTTTACATTTCTCAAAATCCTCGCCACAGTGGGAGATTATCCCATCTCTTACTTCCCACGTTAAGTTCAGTCCTGGTTTTGCTCTGTCTCGCTTGGCCAACTTGTCAACTACTCTCAGTCCGTAAACTTCATGCTCGAACCCTGGCATAATTCTCTTGAAATCACTGTTGTGTTTACAAATCTTCTCGATTATGGCATTGAGAAAGTTCTCGCCTTGATGACCAAAAGGAGCATGTCCGATATCATGCGCAAGAGCGATAGCCTCTGTAAGGTCTTCGTTCAATCCTAAGCAACGAGCGACCGTGCGTGAAGCCTGTGCAACAAAATTTACATGGTCGAGTCGCGTAGAGATGTGATCATTTTGAGGGAAATAGAAGACTTGTGTTTTATGTCGCAGACGGCGAAATGCTTGTGAATATATTATCCTGTGTATATCCCGTTGAAAGTCAGTTCTAAAATCGTCGGATTCAAGTTTCTCTTTTCTGCCTTTAGTTTTAATTGCTGCTAAGGGATGCGTGCAGCATTTATATTCGTCGTATTGGTTTCTGTACATTTGCTTCCTTCAAATAATCTGATTAGAAGACTAACAAGCTCTTGTTCTGACTTGTGAGCGGCTAAATATTCTTTGATCTGCTTGCCTAACTCAGTCGCCTTGTTGAACGAGATATTGGGTTTTGGGCCGGACTTAGATATTTCTTCAAATTTGGCTGCAAACGAAGCCGGGATTTGATTATATTCTGATGCGACTTGGAAGTTGGACAATCCTGTTGCCAAGGGGTTGGAACTGCCTTCAAGCAACGAACGGTCGTCGTTCTGGAATATAACTATTGCTTTGCCGTGGGACCAGGCTATTCCTGCTTCGACCATTGCCCCTTCGTCAGGAACCCTTCCGTTCATATTGAGCACAAGCCCGTCAGAATCCATAACTTCATAGACATCAAGCGAAAAAATAGCCATGTTCAGTAACTGAATGGTGTCTTTGGGGCCTATCCCTTCTTTAACCAGCCGAGGAAACAACTCTGCAAACTCAAGTCCGTCGCGCTGTGGCAGAAAAACCGAATACCCGGATTCTTCGAGCACTTCAGCAATGCTTGCCATTTCTTCGCGTTCTTTGGGGTTGAATAATGGGCCCGCACAATACACCTTACGCTTTTTCATGGTTCTCCTCAGCATTTGTAAAGAGAATGCTGCTTCAAAATCTCGTGTTTATCTTAACTGTGAATCTTTGGAACGCAAAATATAAAAGAAATCTATGGGTCTTAATAAAAAGTGAAGCAAACGTTGTCAATGAAAAAACAGGAAACAAGCTAAAACAAAAGTTACGGCACTCTTGCTATAAGAAAGATTGCTCCGTCTGCCAAAAAGCACAACTTTTTACGCTTGATCGGTAAAATTGTAATCCAATTGCGGAACTCTAATAAGGAACTTTCCCTTCAACCGAAATGTGGTCTGGGCTTTGGTTAAGGGCCTGGTTGTGCTGTTTTGGGGCGTCAGTGGTCTGTGGGGGTGTCGTCGTAGATCGCTTCGGGGAGGATGTTGGCCAGGGTGGGGCCTTGCTGAGTGAGAGTTACCCATACTATATGGTCGAATTTACCGTTTTCAAAGAGTATCGGCGGTTTGCCTTTGCTGCCGCCGGTGGTAGCCAGGACATAAAAGTCGTTACCGCCCCTTGTGGATTTCGAGTAGGTGTGGAGATGGCCTGCAAAAATGGTGGCGTCTCTTTTTGCCAGGAGCTTTTCCAGTTGGCCCCAGGCGGGGACATCGTCGCGCCGCCAGACGGGTTGGTGCATAAATACGAATGTCCAGCGGGGGTCGGGGTTCTCGGCCAGGACATCTTCAAAGTACCGGAGCTGGGCGGGTGATATACCGGTGGATGCCGAGTCCTGTGTATCGAGGCAGAGG
>JAGHBX010000102.1 GCA_021160785.1 Planctomycetota bacterium
GAAAATGACTGGTATCGGAACCGCAAAAGAGAAGTGAAAAACATTGATCTCTGGGAACGGTTTCTTGAAATATATGAAAAACATGATGTCAAACTGGTGTGGGTAAAAGGGCATGCCGGTATTGCAGAAAACGAATGTTGCGATCAGCTTGCGGTTGCTGCAACTAAGGCTGACAATCTCAAGCCTGATGTAGGATATGTGGAGTGTGATAAACGTATCTTGCCGAAAATTCGGCCGGTAAAGAGAGAGCCTAAGATCAAACACAAAAACGAAGGTGAGCCTTGCCGCAAATGCCAGACCCCACTGATAAAGCGAACCACTAAAAGGAAGAAACGCAAGGCAGGGCAAACTTATTATTTTAAATGGCTTCTTTGCTGCCCAAACTGCCGTTCAATTTATATGGTCGAGGAGGCAAAGTGTTTTATTGAAGTAGATGGCGAAGATTTGGGCGGGAAAGATATTGATTCCAATGGAAGTTTGTTTTGACGGAAGCAGGGAGATTATAAATGTACCGGGTACCTTCAGTTTCCCTCTTCAAAAACTGCCCTGAAAGCTCATCTTGTTAGAGCAAGCTTGTTTCATCGTATGACGGAGCTTGCCGAGGTGGCAATTGGTTTATATCGCCAAGACCGACAAGTAACTGCTCTTGTCATAACTCGGGCAGCATTTGAAACGGCTGCTTTGATGTATTACGTTTATAGACACATTGAAAAGGTCGTAGAAACACGCGAACTCGGTGATATTGATAACACCTTGATGAAAGTGCTCTTTGGTGACAAATTGCCAGACAGCGATATTGAATCTATCAATCTCTTAACCGCGATTGACAAGCTGGACAAAATAACTCCATACGTTCGTGACCTATATGATAGCTTGTGTGAATTTACTCACCCAAATTGGTCAGGTGCTATGGGGGCGTATGCCAAAACTGGCAAGGACTTTTATGACCTCAAATTTGCCCAGAAGGACAATAATGTACCCGCAGAGATTGGACTGTTCGCACTAATTGCTGCCCTCGGCACTTTCGAGCATTCTGCACGGGAGCTATCTGATATCCTCCCAGCCTTCACCAAAATACACGAAGAAAGTTACGCGGGGGACTCGGATTGACACTGAACAACCGTGGCGATTAACCTGATCCTGAGGTGAATTAAAGGTACCAAGGGGCGGGGGCGATTTGATAATGCAAAGCTCAAAGTGGAAAGCGCAAAGCTGTGGAATCGCCCGTTCGGCTACGCTCAGGGCAGGCTCTTTGGCGATGTTGTTTTTATTACCCCAGGCGAACCCTGGGGTTAAACGAATTTGAGGCGCTTCGCTTTGCTTTTTTATTCTGGATTCCCGATCGGGGTCGGGAATGACATGGGGGGAAATGTGGGAGGTGGCGGAGTAGGTTGCGGTTTGGTATACTATGTGGTGTGTTTTGGGAGTGTCAGGGCAGGTTACTGGTTACTTGCCCGCGTACAAACGGGATTTGGAATGGAGGTATGAGTTATGAAATCGATGAAGCGTCGTGATTTTCTTAAGGGGGTTTTGGCTGCGTCTGCTGTAGGTGTAGCGCCGTTTAATATTTTGAAGGCCGGGCCTTCGCCTAACGGCAAACTGAATATCGCCGGGATCGGTATTGGCGGGCAGGGGTCGGGTAATCTGAGTTATCTTACGCGGAGCAATAATGTGATTGCTTTGTGCGATGTTGACGAGGAGCGGTTCGGCAAGTGTATCGCCGGCAAGAAGGAACTGCATGGGATCAAGCTCTGGAAAGATTACCGGGTGATGTTCGATAAGATCGGCAAGGATATCGATGCGGTCTGCATTGCGACGCCGGAACATAACCATTATACGATTTCGATGGATGCGATGAGGAGGGGTAAGCATGTTTACTGCCAGAAGCCGCTGTGCCATACGGTTAATGAAGTGCGGCTTTTGAGCGAAGAGGCGAAGAAATATCCAAAGGTGGTTACGCAGATGGGGAACCAGGGGCATTCGACGAGTAGTTCGGCGATGCTGAGGGACTGGGGATTGGCCGAGTCGGTGGGCCCGATTAGAGAAGTGCATGCTTATTCGAAGAAAAATTACTGGATCGACAAGCCGCTTGTCAGGGGCAGTGTTGTGCCGAAGACTCTGGACTGGAATCTGTATCTGAACCGGGCGGCGATGATACCGTTTAGTACGAGCTATATGAATCGCGAGTGGATACGATATTCGCACTTTAGCGGTGCGGTGGGGGATATGGCGGCCCACATATTCGATCCGGCATATTATGCGCTGGACCTTCGCGTGCCTTTGAGTGTTCGGGCCAAAGTTAATACGCCGGCTTATCCGGGTTCGCTGCCGCGGTCGGGTGTGATCACGTGGGAGTTCGGCGCCAGGGGCGCCAAGCCGCCGGTTACATTGAAGTATTACCTTGGGACGGATATTGAGTTTCCGTGGCCGAAGCATTTGGAGAAGGGGCGGACGCCGATAACGAGCGGTTCGGTAATGGTCGGGGAGAATGCCTCTATAATGGCCGGCAGCCACAGTCAGGGCGCGAGAATCATTCCCGAGAGCGTTATGAAAGAGACTCCCAGGCCACCGAAGAGGGCGTTTCGGTGCAAGGGGCAGAGCCACTTTGACAACTGGACATTGGCTTGCAAGGGCGAAGATACGGCGATGTCGCCTTTTGCGTATGCCGGGCCTTTGTCGGAAATCATAGTGCTTGGCGATATTGCCCTGCTGCATCCGGGGCAGACGCTGCTGTGGGATTCGAAGAAAATGAAAATCACAAACGATGATGCCGCCGACAAAAGCCTGTTTATGAGGCGGTTGGCGCCACGCGACGATATAAACTGGTTTTAGCAGGGAGAGCAGGAAATGGGAAATTGTTATAATTCTACAGTTGTGGATGTGCCGCGGGAAAAGGTCTGGGATACGATCAGGCGGTTAGTGATTTCTGTAACCCGATTTATGCCGCTTTGTTAGGGGCGTTGAAGTCGTCTTTGTCGTAGGCAGGATACGTTTGGCTTATCGGAAGACGATCACATTCCATAATATCCGAACATGCAAACCGTCGATGTGACGGCGGTTTGCTGCATGTCAGGGATGTTTATTTTGCCGAATTGCCGTTTGGTCTGTGAAAGTATTAATTCGCCTGCCCATCTCTCTGGAAGTAGTCGATAGGCAATTCTATCCTATATAATGTGTAATTACTCAGGGGTGAGGCAACTATGCGCAAATCGTGGCAGTTGGGGGTTGATTTCGGTTCGGTTCATGTCAAGGTTGTTGCGATTGGGCCGGGGGGGGAGCGATACAGTTGGGTGAAGGCGGCTGCGGGTAAGCCGCTCGATGTCTTTGCGGGATTGTTGGAGGGCGATGTCAGGGAAACGGTCGGGGGCTCGCGCGTTTGCATTGCAGTAACCGGGATCGGGCATGGGCTTATCAGTGGGATTTGCGAGGCATACGCGGTTAACGAAGTTATGGCGACTGCGAGAGCGGCGGCATATCTGTCGCCGGGGATCCGGACCGTAGTTGATATGGGCGGTGAGTTCTCGAAATGGATGCTGTTAGCCGGCTCGGGTCCGAATGCGCACGAAGTGCGCGACTTCGCCACAAACGGCGTATGCGCTGCAGGGACGGGGGCTTTCCTCCAACAGCAGGCTGATCGGCTGCGGATCGGCATAGAGACGCTCGGCAAAATGGCAAACTCCGCCGCCAAAGGCTGCGCAATTGCAGGGCGCTGCACAGTGTTCGCCAAATCCGATATGATCCACCAGCAGCAAAAAGGCACACCCACGGACGAGATTGCTTACGGGCTGTGCCTTGCGCTGGTGCGGACATTTATGACGACGGTGATGCATGGACGGAAAATGGTTCTCCCGATGCTGCTCGTCGGCGGCGGGGCGGTCAACCCGGGTCTCGTACGCGCGTTTGGAGAAGTGTTAGGCTCCGACGAGGCAGTGATCGTACCGCCGGAGCCAATGTGCCTGGCCGCCCTGGGCGCAGCTCAAATTGCAGGCACGCTGAGCGCCGAAGGCGTGTCCCTGGAATCACTGATTAAGTCGCTTGCAAATCAGCAGGGCGTAGAGCTTGCCGGAGAGAAATCCGCACTCGAGCCGCTGGCGGCGGCAAATCAAACGACCTCCGCCAGGCTCGAAGAAGACCCGCAACCGGCGCCCGGTTTGACCCGCGCCTTCCTCGGTGTCGACGTAGGATCGGTCAGCACGAACCTGGCGCTCTGGAGCCTGGAATCCGAGTTCCTCCAGGGCATATACCTCCCGACGCAAGGGAAGCCGCTGGCCGCCATCGACGAAGGGCTGAAACGATTCGGAAAACTCTACGGCGACGGGCTCGAGATTCTCGGGGCAGGCGTAACAGGCAGCGGCCGCCACCTTGCAGCACAGGTCCTTTGCGCAGACGTAGTCCGAAACGAAATCACCACACAGTTGACCTCCACCGCATATTACTTCGGCGACGTCGACACGATATTCGAAATAGGCGGACAGGACTCAAAATATATCCAGATAAAAGACGGACGTCTCCTGGATTTTGAAATGAATAAAATCTGCAGCGCAGGCACGGGTTCCTTTCTCGAAGAGCAGGCCCACCGACTCGGGATCGACATCAATATGGAATTCGCAAAACACGCCCTCGCCGGCGACTCACCTTGCGACCTCGGCACGAGATGCACCGTGTTTATGGACTCCGAACTCGTCGGCGCGCTCCAGCAGGGCGCATCCGTGGATAATCTCTGCGCCGGACTTGCATACTCTGTCGCAAGAAACTACCTTGACAAAGTCGTGGCGTCCCGACCCATCGGCAAAACGGTTGTCTTCCAGGGCGGTACGGCCTCCAACGCCGCCGTGGTCGCCGCATTCTCGCGGATACTCGGACGCGATATCCACATCCACCCGTACAACAGGCTCTCCGGAGCAATCGGGGCCGCCATGCTTGCAATGCATGAAATGGAACGTGCTGGGCGAAAGACAACCTTCGCAGGTTTCGATGCCTGCCGCGAGGCAAGCGTATCGAGCTTTGAATGCGACGGTTGCGAAAACCGCTGCCAGGTAAATCGAATCACCGTTTCAGGCCGAACCGTTCATTTTGGCGATATCTGCGAGCGGTACACCGAAAAAGACCGCTTCACCCGCGCCGCTGTCGAAGGAAACGAACAATCCCGGCCGTTTCCGGAACTCTTCGCCTGCCGCAATGAACTGCTCGAGAAGATCATCGCAGCCGCTTCGGCTGCAGAAGAGACCAGAGCGAAAGTGGGCATCCCGCGAGCGTCGATCGCTCTTGAGCTTTTGCCCTTCTGGGTGGTCCTGATTTCGGAACTGGGTTTTGCTCCTGTCGTTTCCGGCAGATGCGATCCCGCCAGACTCGCAGATACCGCCTCGGCCGTGCCCGCCGACGTCTGCCTGCCCATAAAAGCCGCCGCCGCCTGTGTCGATTCACTCATCCGCGACCGGAATCTGCCTCGAGTATTCGTGCCCTCCATCCTGGAGTGCCTCCCGCAAAAAGACGGAGGCGAAGCGCACACATGCTTTTATGCCCAGCACTTTCCGGATATGCTCCGGGCCGAATACGGGTGCAAGCTCATACACGCACAATTTGCCCTCGGCCAAAAACCATGGGATGACGCCGAAGGAATCCGGGCCCTGGCAAAAGCCTTCGGCAAGCCGCTTGCGAAGGTCCTTCTTGCAATGGACAAAGCCCGCAAAGTCTACGAGCAATTTGTCAGTGATCGGGAGAACCTCGGACTAAACGCTCTTGCGTCCGATTTCGACAGGGCTGTTGTCGTGTTAGGCAAACCGTACAACACGCACGACTCGGGATTGAATCTCTGTCTGGCTAACCACCTCGAAAAGCTCAACCTGCCCGCCATTCCGTGGGATTGCCTCCCTCTCAGCAACGTTTCTCTTTCACAGAGATGGGACAGCCTTCCGTGGCATTACAGCAGACAGCAGCTTCGCGCCCTTGAGTTGGTCAGGTCCGATCGCAGGCTCTTTGTAATTGTCATCTCCAGCTACGGTTGCGGACTCGACGCCTTTGCCGTAAAGCACTTCGAGGAGATGCTCGCCGACAGGCCAAGACTCTTCCTTGAATTCGACGAACACCGCGGAGAAGCAGGCCTCATAACAAGGCTCGAGGCCTTTGCGGATGAAATCGAAAGCAATATCACCATGGGCGCTTCGCAATCCGCTTTGCCGAAACCGACAAACGGCACAATTGCCACACCTTACGGCAAGCGTCTGTTCCTGCCGAACATTTCAGAGCATGCCCAAATCTTTGCGTCCGCTTTGCAGTCTGCGGGCCTCGACGCACAGGTCTTGCCATTCCCCGACACGGAAACGATGCGCATTGGTGAAGAACTCAGCTCAGGCCGCGAATGCCACCCCTATTCAATCATGTTAGGCGAACTGGTGCGTATGGCCCGATCCAGCCAATTTTGCCGGGGAGACGTCTTTGTCAGCCTTTCCACCGCTATCCCATGCCTGATCAGGCAATACGGCGATGCATTTCGAATCCATGCCCGGCGAGCCAAACTCGGCGAAATTGAGATATGGGACGCCGGCATACAGGAAATCGGAAAACTGGTCGGCAAATCCGGATTCATCAGGTTTTTCCAGGGGCTTACCGCCGTCGATTTCCTTTACGTTCTCGCGAC
>JAGHBX010000001.1 GCA_021160785.1 Planctomycetota bacterium
CCTTGAGGCTGCCGCCCTGGAACACCGGCGTCGCCAACGAGAGAACAGCCGTATAGACATCCATATCGCTGAATCCCAGCCCCCTGAAGCTGTCGGCGCGAGTGCCCCACGTGCCGCTAAACGTCAGGTCGGGGAACATTGCGGCAATGTTGACGCCGACTCGCTCGGTGGCTGCGGAAAGCTGCATCTCTGCGGCGCGGACATCGGGCCTTCGGTCCAGCAGTGCGGCGGGCACGGCAACGGGAATCGGCGAGATCTCGGTTATGTCGGGCAGTGCCCCGGTGAGAACCTCCGAGGATGCAGGCGCCCTTGCGACGAGGACGTCGAGGCTGTGTTGAGCTAATATGAGCGCCTGCCGTATGCGAGGTTCCAGCGACATGACGTCGGCGAGGTTCTCCCTGGCAAGATGAACGTCGAGCGGGGGGACAAGGCCCTGGTCATATCGTCGCTCAACAATCTCAAGCGTCTCTTTGCGACTCTTGATATTTTCGTGAGCAATATTGAGCAGTCGCCGCTGTGTGGCGATCTGGGTGCGTGTTCGCACGACCTGTGCTATGAGGCTGTGAGCCAGGGCCTGGCGGGTATTCTCCGACGTCAACAGGTCCGCATAGGCCGCCTGCTCGCTGCGCCGCAGCTTGCCGAACAGGTCGGCGATATAGCTAACCGAAAAGCCCTGCGAATAGACGGTTGTAAATGAGCTTATCGGCGTGCCTAACATGAAGAAGGAGTTCTTTGAGCGATTCCTGTCGAGTGCATACGCCACATGAGGAAGGCGGCCTCCATGCACCTGGCGGAGCAGGGCCTCGGATTCGGCGACCCGTGCGGCGGCGACCTTGAGATCGTAGTTGTTTTCCAGCGCCAGCCGGACAAGGTCGGCGGTAACGGGATCACCGAAGCTCTCCCACCACGGGCCTATTGCATCGGGGTTGTTGGGATCAATCCAGCCGGCGGGCGTGTTGAAGAACGCTTGAGTCCCATATACCGGCGTTTGCGGTCGGGCATAATCGGGTCCGAGCATGCAGCCGGAAATGCCGAGTGCGACAAGCAAAGCAAAACTGATGGTGAGTGTTTTCTGCATGTCAATCATCCCCCTCGGCATAGGCACGAATACCGGCGGCGGCGACCTTGACAATGTGCTCGATAATGCCGTCGATATCCAGATCGCTGATAAGCTCGAGGTAAAAATCGAAAAAAAGAAGAGGGTGGATTACTAATGCGTCCAGTGTGAAGAGAAGCAATCGAGCGTCTCTACGGTTGAGAGTCGGATAGAATTTCATGAGCGATTTGCTTATCAGGGTAAAAAACTCATTCATCAAATCGCCCAGGATTTCATCCTTCCCGACGTGCTGGTTGAGAACCTCGCGGACCATGAGTTTCATAACCGCACTGCTGGGGTCGTTGTTATCAAGTTGATTGAGAGCCTGGCTCACAATACCCCTGAGCAGGTCTTCGAGAGTGACATCCGGTGTGTTGGTGAGACGGGCGATGACTTCCCTGTGCCGGTCCATCATTCGGTGCATCTGCCTGTGGAACATCTGGATATACAGATTGTCCTTTCCACCGAAATGGTAATTCACCGCTGCGATATTGCAGTCTGCCGCGGCCGTCAGGTCCCGGACGGATGTCCGGTCAAAACCCTTCTCGCAGAAGAGCCTTTCCGCTGCATCCAGCAGCCTGTCGCGGACCTGGGCGCTCTGGGCTTCCAATCCGTTTAATGTTTTGTTTGCTGCCATAATATGTCCTATCGTCAATTTCAAGCACTTGTTTCATACAAAAATATAAAACACTTGTTTGAAATTGTCAAGGCAAAAACAAAAAAATCTCAATGGTTGCTGTAACATATTTACAGGGCATGGCTTATGTCTTCGGAGGGGGTGTTATTGAGATGCCGTTGATAGGCCTTCCAGGCGGGGCACCACGTTTTGTGCCAGCCGACGACGCGGCCTATGAGCATACTAATCAATAGTTACGCATCACTGCCAACTCCCACGGCAGTTCATTGTAGTCATAGCCATTCGGAACATGCGAGCCGTCAAAAGACTGGAATATCATCTGAAGATTAAAATCTTCGATCTCCAATCTCTGATCATAGCCGGAACGTATCAATTCCGGATGGCTAACCTGAGTATACTTTGACTTACTGCCATCGGCATTGAACAGATTTCCTGCAAAAGCAAAATATTCGTCACTATTATCTTCGATCCTTGTCCATGGTCCTTCCAGCTTATCTGCGACCATCGCCAGAATAAATCGATTTCTTGCGTCCCCATAGTGATTTTTTGCCTGCTCGAAATATCCACCTTCAAGCAAGATAAGATACTTGTCAGGTTTCTTCACATGGAAGACATGCTCCGCTTCGAACATAATCCACTTACCATTGTTGTCCTGGCCTTTGACAGTCAGGGCAACTTCCTCTTTCGCCTTGGCAAAACCCTGAGGGAACTCGCCAACAGGACACTCCATCCTCAGCACCGAACCTTTCTGGTCCGAGTAGAAAAGATGAGCCTTGTCATCATCGCAGATGACCCAGAAGTCAATCCAGAACTTGTCATTCGACTTTGCTGTCTCAAGGTCCTTCGGCTTGGACCATCCATATACATTGTTAATATCCGTGTTGGTCATATAGATTGGCATCAGGTTTGGTTTCTTGCCTCGATTTCGTCTGTGAGCAATCAAATACCATTGCTCCTGGGGACGAAAGTAGAATATCTGCGGGGCGATAATGTCCGCGTCAAGAATCTTAGTCAGTTCGTAACGTTGGGCCGCTGCAAGCCCTTCTAATATCTCGGCACATACATACCCTGTGCCAATCTCGTATTTGACGCCATTGTCCGTATCTTCCGCTCGTTTGCTGGTATAGAAAAGGTGATACTTTCCGTTGTAATAGACTATTGAGGCATCTTTAACGGCAACATTATCAAAGGCATTCTTATCCCTGGCTTGCAAAATAGGCTTGCTGACAGTCCATGTCTTATAGTTCACCTGCCCGATCTCCGCCTTACAAGAACTCAATATACAAGACAATACCATCAGTGCAAGTGAACTGGACAACTTTGTTGCGTGCTTCACACTATTCCCCGTGAAAAATCAAATAGCTTCAATCAATAGTTCTTCATTACCGCCAATTCCCAGGGCAGATCGTTATAATCATAGTCATCTCCGAT
This sequence comes from Planctomycetota bacterium, assembly GCA_021160785.1. GTDB lineage: Bacteria > Planctomycetota > Phycisphaerae > Sedimentisphaerales > Anaerohalosphaeraceae > B28-G16. The sequence goes on from JAGHBX010000001.1 coordinate 3,165, forward strand.
ACCGTCGGCGTCGAATGCCTGGAAAAGCAAATCCAATTTGAAATCCTCAATCTCGAGTTTCTGATCATAGCCGGAACGAATCAACTCGAAATGACTGACCTGGCCGTATGCAGATGGAGAACCATCCTCATTGAACAGATACGCAGGGTCGCCCGCAAATTCATTTTCATCAGCCTCAACTCTATACCACGGTCCTTCGAGTTTATCGGCAACCATCATAAACATGAACCTGTTCCTGCTGTCCCAGTAGTTCTTCCTGGTTGGGTGAGGATACACAGCCTCCAGCAGCGCCAGATACTTATCGGCACTCTTTACATAATATATATGACTTGCCTCATGCAGCCTCCATCGCCCCTTTTCGTTCTCACCCCGGATTGCCAGCACAGTCTCTTCTCTCTCATGTGCAAAGCCTTCCGGAAATGTTTCGACAGGGCACTGGAACCTGAACAATCCACCTTCATGATCGGTGTAAAACAGATGAGCATTCTTATCGTCGCAGATAACCCAGAAATCTATCCAGAAGCCGTTGTGCGATTTTCTTGTCTTCAGTTCCTTCGGCCTGGACCATCCA
>JAGHBX010000346.1 GCA_021160785.1 Planctomycetota bacterium
GCAGGTTGTAGCCGTCTATGACGATGGGACTGCCCTTCAATTCGCCCACGTCCAGCCGTTTTGCCAATCGCCCGGCGAGCTGGTCGTCGGAGCAGGCCGAGCGCATTATGGCGAGTCGCTGGCGCTCGGTCAGGGCGAAATGGTCGCCGACGAGCTTGAGCGAGCTTTTCGGTGCATAGCCGCGGGAAAGCAGCATGGAATAATCGGCGACGGCGCTGCCAAGGACGTCGGTGTTCTTCGCCGCAAACAGCCTGACGTCGTCGGGATGCGGGCCCCTGTGTTTTCGTTTATCCGGCATAATCGCTTTATCCTATTGGCAAAATCGGCCGAGGCAACAAGAATATCGGCAAACGAATAAGCTTCTTGAAACAAATTGACATAATCGCCCCTTGCCTCTATGATACCCGACATCGCCCCGACCGGGCGCCTGTATATGAAAAAAAATTCTGATATGTATTTTAATGGTATAGGGATTTGTATTAGCCACAGAGTCCACAGAGAACTCAGAGAAAAAAAGAAATATATAATTCTCTGTGATCTCTGTGTCCTCTGTGGCAAAAAGTTCCGCCAAAGGTGGTTATATTTTGCCAAGTCATAATTTAGCGAAGATTACAATCGACGATCTGGATATCATCGGGTATTCGGTGGCCGGCGAAGAGACGGTCATTGGGATGCCGCAGTTGGATGTCTGCTTTGATATAGGCAAGGCGCCCGATCAGATCATACCGATCAACCATGTACTGCTGACGCACGGGCACATGGACCATGCCGCCGGAATCGGGTACTATCTTTCACATCGCAAGTTCTGCGGCCAGACGCCGGGAACGCTGCTTGCGCCGGCGAACCTGCTGCCGCCGATTCGACAGATTATCGACGCATGGGGCAAACTCGACGGCAACCAGGTGCCGGTCAACCTTGTCGGTGTTAAGCCCGGCGACGAATATCAGATCAAGCCGAATCTGTTTACCAGGGTTTTTCCGACCAAACACAGCAGGGGGTCGGTGGGCTATACCGTGATTGAAAAGCGAAAGAAGCTCAAAGAAGAGTACACAGGGCTCGCCGGCCCGCAGATCGTCGAACTCAAGAAGCAGGGCATTATGATTGACTATCCTGTCGAGCTTCCGATTGTGTCATACCTCGGCGATACACGATATGTGGATTTCGGGCAGTTGGAATACGTCGCCAAAAGCAGGATACTGATCGCCGAGTGTACGTTTTTTGTCGACGAGCATCTCGAAAGGGCGGACGCCGGCCGGCACATGCATATCGATGAGTTCGTGCGACTCGTCGACGGGCTCGACAACGAGCACATCATTGTTACACATATGACCCAGCGAACGAGTATGGGCGAAATTCGCAAGATACTGAAACAGAAACTGGCAAAAAAGACTTACGACAAGGTTACCCTGCTGATGGATTATCGGTGGAGAAGGGTGGTCAGGACCTGAGGCGGCGTAACACTGAAGAAACGAAAAACTAAAAGGCCGGCAAGATGCCGGCGGTACGGTAGCGGGGGCGTCCCGCCCGCGGGGGGTTGTTGGAGAAGCCCCGTTCCGGTCCGGTGGTCAGAGTGAGCGGAGTTGGGCGGTTTTTACGGTGTTGTCTTCGATTTCGATGTATGCGTATCGGCCGTGGGCAAACGGGCCCGGGTTGATTAGTGTTGTGTCCCGGAGGGTGTCGGTTGTGGCGGCTTCGTGGATGTGGCCGGACAGGGCGCAGATGGGTTGGGTTTCGAGGATAAAGTTGCGGATGGCTTTGCTTCCCGTGTGTCGGTCGGTGCCGACGGTGTCGAGTTTTGTGCCGTGAGGCGGCTGGTGGCTTACGAAAACCAACGGCCTGTCGCGGTCGATTTGGGATTTCAATTCTTCCAGTCGCGCGGTGAATTCGCTTTCGGGTGATTCGTTGCAGGTCGTGCCGGGACACGGCAGTGAGCCGCCAAGACCTGCAAATGCTACGCCGTCGATGGTGCGGCAGCGACCGTCCAGGGCGATTTCGCAGAGGTGGAGGTATTCTTCGACGCTCTGCTGGTCGCAGTTGCCGTGTACGGCGAGGATGTTGGGGTTGTGTATTTCCAGGCTGGAGACGATCCGGTGGGCGTGCGGTTCGCCGCCGAAGGTGGTGATGTCTCCGGCGATGAGAACGAGGTCGGCGCCCGCCAGTTCGGGAGCTATTTGGGGCAGATAGTCCAGACGTCCGTGGATGTCGGTCAGTGCGATGATCTTCATTTGCTCTCCGGTTGGCTTTCTGCCAAGCTGCAAAAACATACCAGTTCTCTTTTTTTGGTCCGGGTGCGGCATTATAGGCGAAACGGCCGGCTGGGTCAAACAGAATTTGGGTTGAAGCGGCGGGGGGCTTTGGTATATAATCGCCGCCTGTGCGTAGCGGGGGCGTCTCGCCTGCGTCGTGCATAGGTGCCGGCAAGATGCCGGCGGTACGGTTTGCGAGAGGTTCAATTAAGGACTCGTTGAGATGATTGTTGTAATGAAGGCCGGCGCCACCAAGGCGCAGGTCAAACATGTGGTGGACCTGGTGCGCGAATACGGGCTCAAGGAGCACCTGATCTTTGGTACGGACCGCACGGTTGTGGCATGCATCGGCGACAAGCGTATGGTGGATAAGGGCGCGATCGAGAATGCGCCGATGGTCGAAAAGGTGATGTCTATCCTGGCGCCTTACAAGATGGCGTCGCTGGAGGTGAAGAGGGACAAGACGGTCATCGAGATCGGGCCCGAGCGTTTTCCGTTGGGGGCCAACAAGGTCGGCGTGATAGCCGGACCCTGCGCGGTGGAGAATCGCGATCAACTCTTGAGGACAGCCGAAGCGGTCAAAGCCGCCGGCTGTATCGGTCTGCGCGGTGGTGCGTACAAGCCGCGAACGAGTCCGTACAGTTTCCAGGGTCTCGGCGAGAGGGGATTGAAGATCCTGGCCGAAGCGCGGGATGCGACGGGGCTTGCCGTTGTTACCGAAGTGATCGGCTTGGAGCAGATCGACGCGGTAGTGGAATACGCCGATGTGCTGCAGATCGGCGCGAGGAATATGCAGCATTATCCGCTGCTGGAGGCGGTGGGCAAGACGAACAAGCCGGTTATGCTCAAACGCGGAATGAGCGCGCGGCTGGACGAGTTTCTGTTGGCCGGTGAGTACATAATCAACGGCGGCAATAAGCAGGTGATCCTGTGCGAGCGCGGGATACGGACGTTCGAGGAGTATGTTCGCAATACCCTGTGCCTAAGCGCCGTTGCGGAACTGAACGACAAGACGCATCTGCCCGTGGTGATCGATCCGTCGCACGGGACAGGTCACGCCCATCTTGTGCCGTCGATGAGCCGGGCGGCGGTCGCCGCCCGGCTCATCGACGGCACAAGATGGGCGTGACC
>JAGHBX010000272.1 GCA_021160785.1 Planctomycetota bacterium
CCCAAATACACGAAACGAACCCAATTTACTCCCACACGCTCACCCTGCCCCACCTCAAAAAATCGAAACGAACCCAATTCCCAGCTAACCTCAATAAGCGAAATAACTTACAACAGAAGCCGCCGAGAAAAAGCAAAAAGAAACCAGCCACCATCCAGCCCGCAGCACCAATAAACAGACCTGACGGGTCGCCGAACCCCCCCCCAAACAACGGCCCGTGGCACGGACAAACTCGTTTGTCCGTGGTTTAGCTTGGAAAGACGCCCATGCTTGCAGGGGACAAACGCGCAAAACACCTGATGCGTCGAAGCGCAGCGCAGCACAGGCTGGAAGACGGAAAACCATTTTCAATAAGCAGAGTTAATGCTAAGTCCTTGCGTAATAAGTACTTACGTCGCCTACGGCCGGCTTCTTTGTCAGTCTTCATGCCTTACCCTGATGTCATCGACAATGACGGTTGTGTTCTCCTGTTCCGAGGCGGCGTATGCGATGACACTGATACCAAATCGCCAGGTCGCTTGTTTGTCGCCGGTTGCCTTTTCGCTGTTCAGGTCAGCGTCGAAGAACCATGTTTCGTCATCGAATTGAAACGATATGTATTTTCCTGTCTCAAAATCCGTCGCCAGCTTGAAGTGTCGCCATATATCCCGCCCCTGCCGGTAGCTCCTCGATGTTGACAGGGCGTGATAGACTCCCTGGGGCCCCTGGTATTGCCATGTCTTGCTCGGTCCGTCGTACCGCACCGCCGCGATGCGACGGCTGGCCTCATCATCGGGACCATCGACGGATATATGCAACTCGCTTTGAAACAAGACTCTGCAGCCGGCAATCCTGTCGAATGCGACAAAGCCGTCTACGCTCATCGCCCCGACGGATTGTGTGTCCGCAATCGCACGGGCATAGTGTACCGCTGCGGTTCGATTCTGGTTTGTGTTTGCCAGTCGAATCCCGACAGCATGTTTACCCGATCTTGCCGCCGAGCGGATCAGGCTGACGATGCCGTCGCCGCCGGCGGTCCAGCCGTTGAGCGAGTTGCCGGAACCCGACAGCAGATCGGCCGTATCAACGTATCCCTCAAAATCGTCGCCGAATATGGTTTTGCCGGTCGATATCGTCGGCGCAGGACGCAGATACTGGTAGATCACCGGGCGATACCCTTCCGAAGTTGTGTAGTAGCCCTTGCTGGTCGCGTCAAAGCAGATCGCTTCGCCCTGGGGCTCCCACGCGAGCATGACGTGCTCGGCCGGGCCGTCAAACGCCTCGTCCAGCGCACTGCCTGGGCGGCGTTTCCACAGCGAAGCGGTATAATTGTTGCGCACTATCACGGCGGTCCCGTCGCGAGAGATGTCGCCGCCGGTAGCCCAGCCCCACGGCAGCGAGCATTTGTATTGGAGCGTTACTGTCCGGGTCGTATCGTCGGGCCAGGCCGCACGGTACAGGCGCGAGCGTTCGTGGCGCTTGCTAATGATGTAGAGGTCTTTTGTCACCGGGTCGACCATCAGCGTCTCGGAATCGCAGGCCCCGTCGGGATATCGCAGGCAGATGGTCTCGACATCCCGCAGACGAACATCCTGCATCGCCGAGTGCGCAGTGATTGTCGGTTCAACGGCGCGGTATATCTCGACATGCCGCCGGACCGCACTGTTATCGCCGATGTCGGCCAGGTAGATGTAATCGACGCCCTTTGTCGAGCCGGGACCGATGGCGATGTCTTCGCAGTCGCGGGCCCCGACACCGCCGAATGTGCACTTTGCAAGATACCTCCCCCGTGTGTCAACGGCATATACACGGGCGGCATCGCCGGAATCGTTGTGCGCCCAGATAATCCCGGGATTCTTTCGGCTGGCGACGATGCCGGAGGTCTCACTGAGCGGGCCGTCCTGCACCTCGGTCAGTTTGACAGCCGTATGCGGCCGCTGTTCACCGACGCCGGGTTGCGACAGGAACAGACAGCACAGAACGACCGTCGCCGCAATAATTCTTGTTCTCCTGCTCACTGAGGGTGCCTCACTGATTTGCGGGTGGCTTTTTTCGTTTGGTTTTTCTGGCTTCCGCCCGCCGGTTCTCCCGTCGCGTCGCGGAAAGCAGCTTGGTGTGGATTTTCTTCTCCAGCACACCGTTCAGTCCCAGCCATTGCATCGTTGTCGCAAGCCGCGCGTCTTTGCCGATCACATAATGAGCCTTCGGCTTGTCGGCGGCCATGATCTTCATGATCGTCTTGACCACATCCTGCGCCTCGCCCGCACGCGGGATAATCTCGTCGCGCATCAGACGCAGGAATCCGCGATTGTACTGCAACATAGGCGAGTCCTGGTCGTAAAAGTTCTCGCTGACATTGGCGTTGGCGCGGATGATCTCGGTTTTATGGTAGCCGGGCTCGACCGAAACGACATTGATATTGAAGGGCTTTAGTTCCTGGCGAATCGATTTTGAAAAACCGACCAGGGCATGTTTGCTTGCACAGTAGGCGGCATTGAAGATATGGCCGATCAACCCCGCCAAAGAGGCGATATTGATAACAAGACCCGAACCGTTTTCGATCATACCGCCGCCGACGACCGCCCGGGTGAGTGCAACGACTCCGAAATAATTGGTCTCGAAGATAGTGCGCATCTCATCTTCGGTTATGTCGAGAAATGAGCCCATCGTCAAAATGCCGGCGTTATTGACCAGGATATCGACGGAGCGATATTTTTCGGCGACCGCTTCGATACTGCTGCGATCGGTAACATCGAGCCGCTCGATCGTGGCGGTCGCACCCGCCTGGTCAAGGGCCTGGCGGAGATAATCGGCTTTACCGAGATTGCGCATCGTCGCAACAACATCGTACCCCGCCCGCGCCGCTTCAACCGCCGTCAACAGCCCAAACCCGCTCGAACAGCCGGTGATCAGAACCCGCTTTTTCTTCTTTATGGCTTCCATTTGTAATCTCTCGAATGGGCATATCGTGATTGAAATGACCGTCAAAATCAAGGGAAATCGCGTTTTTTGAGGGATATGGCAATTTTTGCGGTAAATTTTGGCTTTTGGGGTTGCATTATTCTCGCCGAAGCTTATATTTGTATGGTTTGAGAGTGAATCAGTTTCAAGAGACAGTGCACAGGCGTTTTTCGGCGTCTGTGAGTTTACAGACAGGAGCAGAAGATGTCGCGAGAATGCTATTTTACGGGAAGAAAGACACGGGCCGGTCAGAGCATAGCCCGGCGCGGTAAGGCCAAGTACCTCGGTGGCGTGGGTAAGAAGGTTACCGGCGTGACCAAACGCAAATTCAAGCCTAATATCCAGAAGGTCCGTGCTGTCATCGACGGCAAGATCTGCCGGATCAGGGTGTCCGCCAAGGCGATTCGAATGGGCTTGGTGCAGAAACCGGTCAAGAGGAATTACAAGCCTGCGGAGAAGGCGGCCGGCTGATTTGGCGTGCATCTGGTTTTGGGGCGCAAATTCCGAGCGAGGCTGCTACAGTCTCGCTTTTTTTGCGGAGTATGGAATGGCAAAGAAAATCGATGAATCGCAGGTACGGCAGGTCGCCAAACTCTCGCGGCTGGATTTGACCGACGACGAGGTCGCCAGATTCAGTATCGAGCTAAGCGCGATCGTCGAGTACATCGAAAAGCTTAACGAACTCGACGTCGACTCTGTCGAGCCATTAGCTCATTGCCTGCCCATCGGCAACGTCTTTCGAGCCGACGAGATCAGGCCTTCACTGGATACGGAAGCGGCTTTGTCCAATGCACCCCAGCGACACGATGAGTATTTCAAGGTGCCAAAAATACTTGACGACAATTCCGGAGCGTAAGACAGAATATTGAAGGAGGAATTACATGAGGATTATTTACACCGTTTCTTTGATGCTTGTCGCCTTTGCGTTGACGGGCTGCCGTGGGCTGGAGGAAAGAAAGATGGCAAATCAGTCGCTAACGCCGGGACAACACGATCAGCTTTTTGATAAGACGATCAGTCGGACGCTAACGATAAAGTATCTGCTTTACCTGCCCGCCGACTACGACAAGAGCGATGCCGAATGGCCCCTGATACTGTTCTTACACGGCGCCGGCGAGCGTGGCGACGACCTGAGACAGTTGGAAAAACACGGCCCGCCTAAGATCGTAAAGCAAAAGGACATGCCCTTTATCATTGTCTCGCCCCAGTGCCCCAAGGACAGTTGGTGGCCCAAAGAGAACGAGGTGCTGATTAATTTGCTGGACGACATCGTCAGCCGATACAAGGTCGACGAAAGCAGAATCTACCTGACGGGCCTTAGCATGGGCGGATACGGCTCGTGGTCTTTGGGCTGCGACCATCCGGAGCGATTTGCCGCTATTGCCCCGATCTGCGGCGGCGGCGAGCCCTTCTTCGCACGCAAGCTGAAGAACACGCCCGTCTGGGCCTTCCACGGCGGAAAAGACACCGTCGTTCCGTTGAAAAAGAGCGAAGATATGGTAAACGCCATCAAAAGAGCCGGAGGCGATGCAAAGCTGACCGTGTACCCCGAGGCGGGCCACGACTCATGGACGGAAACATATAATAACCCCGAGCTTTATGAGTGGTTCCTGAAACATAAAAAATAGTTTTGCCACCGAGGTCTCAGAGGACACAGAGATATATTATATTAGAGAGTCCTGACAGAGGAAAGTTTTGATGAGTGGTGGCAAACCGATCATTATTGAACTGCATGGGTATTGCTGAAAAATGTTGGATCTAACAGCCAGAGAGCTATCTGCAAAAATATTGCACGGAGAGATCACGTCTGTTGAGGCGACTGAAGGTGTCTTTGAACGGATAGAGCGCATCGAGCCGACGGTCGGGGCCTACATCAGCACGTTTAAGGATTATGCCCTCTCTCGCGCCGCTGATGTGGACCGCCGTGTGGCCGCCGGTGAACAGGTGGGCGCTCTTGCAGGCGTTCCCGTCGCGGTCAAGGACAACATGTGTATGAGCACCGGGGCCACGACGTGTGCATCGAAGATATTAGAGAATTTCCGATCGCCGTACGATGCGCATGTCGTCGAGCGACTTGAGGCCGCCGATGCGGTAATCGTGGGCAAGACCAATATGGATGAGTTTGCGATGGGCTCGAGCACCGAAAATTCCGGCCTCAAGCAGACGGTCAATCCGTGGGATGCGACCCGTGTGCCGGGCGGAAGCAGCGGCGGTTCGGCGGCGGCGGTTGCCGCGAGGCTCTGCTTCGGGGCGCTCGGCTCGGATACGGGCGGCTCGGTTCGCCAGCCGGCGGGGTTCTGCGGCGTGGTGGGGTTAAAGCCCACCTACGGCAGGGTCTCGCGATTCGGCCTGGTCGCCTACGGTTCGAGCCTCGATCAGATCGGTCCGCTGACGTTCGACGTTGCCGATGCCGCACTGATGCTAAACGTCATCGCAGGCCACGACGAGCGGGACAGCACCTCTGTCAGCAACGAAATCGCGGCGCCCTGCGACTATCTGGAAAAACTCGACGAACCGCTGTCAGGTCTCAAGATTGCTATCGTGCCCGAGTTCAACGCCGGCGCAGACAGTGAGGTACAGAACGCCGTAGCCGCAGCATTAGAGGTTTATAAAGGCCTGGGCGCCGAACTCATCGAAATAAGAATGCCGCATTTTGAATATGCAATCGCCGCCTACTACGTCATCGCAACCGCGGAAGCATCCAGCAACCTGGCAAGATACGACGGCGTGCACTACGGCCACCGGACCGCGGCGCCTGCCGATTACGTGGAGGTCTATTCCAAATCGCGAGCCGAAGGCTTCGGCGACGAAGTCAAGCGACGGATCATGTTGGGAACATACGCATTGTCCAGCGGCTACTACGACGCATACTACCTGCGGGCGTTGAAGGTGAGAAACCTTATCAGGCAGGATTTTACGAAGGCGTTTGAGAAGGCGGACTGCATTATGATGCCCGTTTCGCCGACGACCGCGTTTAAGGTGGGCGAAAAAACGGCCGATCCACTACAGATGTACCTGGCGGATATTTACACGATTGCAACGAATTTATCGGGCGTGCCGGGGATCAGTGTGCCGTGCGGCCAGGACAGCAGCGGTTTGCCGATCGGGTTGCAGATAATGACGCCGGCATTTACAGAAGAAAAGCTGTTGCGAATCGGTCGGATGTTCGAGAAGCATACCGATCACCATACGAAGAAGCCTGACATTTAGTTTTTTGCCACAGAGGACACAGAGGTCACAGAGAATTTATGGATGATATAACAGAGAGAATTATTGGGGCAGCCATCGAAGTGCACAGGGAATTGGGACAGGGTTTGCTCGAATCGATTTACGAAGAAGCGTTATGCCATGAATTCAATTTGCAGGGGATCAAGTACCAAAGGCAGGTGCCGGTTGGCATTACTTATAAAGGCAAGGTGATAAAAGGGCAAAGACTCGACTTACTGGTTGCCGACGAGGTAGTAGTGGAACTCAAGGCCCAGGAGAATCCTCCGGGAGTTGTGATTTCACAAACAATTTCTTATTTGAAAGCAACCAGTTTGAAGCGTGGCCTGATTATTAACTTCTCGCGAAACAGGCTGGTTGATGGAGTGAAGCGAGTGTCTGTTTGAAGTGTCACCACAGAGGTCTCATGAATTTTAGAGAGTTTTGTCTAATTATGAAAACCAATGATGTGATATGTAGATGGCTTGAAGAAGTTGAGTCAATCCTGAAAGCGGTAGACAGCGATGCAGAGTTTGATAGCTATAACCGATCCCTGTTTGGTGTTCTCTGTACGTATTATAAAGCAACACACATTTTGCTTGAACAGAATCTCCGGCTGCCGGCATGTGCAAATCTTCGTATTATGTCAGAATTGCTCGTGAAGTTCTTGTGGTGCCTTCACGGGACTACCAATTTTGAAGAAGTAAGAAATAGGTTTCAACGATGGGCTTTAACCACTGGAAGACAGAAGGGCAAGCTATACAATGAACTGATAAAAGGCACTTCAGATGAAGACGAGAAGAGTGAATACGTGCGTTTACGAGATAGTGTTGCTCAAGAAGTTACTAAAATAGAGAGTTCCTCTATAAAACAAATGCCGCATATGACTGGAAATGGAGGCCTTTTTGAGAAAACATATGATGTGTTTGGCAGAAATGTAGCTGTGGATATGTATGGGCAGTTTTGTGAGGCAGTTCATATTGACACATCAGTTCTTGCAAGATGTATCAAGCGACAAGGTGATAAATTGATATTTACTGGAGACTTGGATCACAATGTCGATGAGTTGCGGCTGTGCTGTCTTAGCCTCATCTATATGTATGTCAAAATCATCTGTATATTCTATAGAAGCGACGACAAGCAAATTGAAGACGACTACCAGAATATCTTATTGCAATCTGGAAAAATTAATAATAAGAGTTGTTTCTCTGTGAACTCTGTGCCCTCTGTGGCAAAAAAAGAGAGTTAGAATGACCGATCTGAAATACAAAGTTGTGGTGGGATTTGAGAGGGTTTTGTTATGAAGAGTGCAATGAGACGGGCAAAATTGGTGGTTGTATTTGTTGTTGTGTTATCTGCTGTTTGCGTTTATGCCGATGGGGGCGGATTGAGCAAAGAGATGATTGAGAAGATTCAGTCGTCCTATCAGATGGATGCGCATACGCGGGCAATGTATAACGCTATTACCAACACCGACGTCAAGAACCTGGCGCTGAACCGGGATATTGTGCGGTCCCATAATAATCTTTACAGCAACAAGATCGATGTCAAGGGGGTGACGAACCAGAAGTCTTCGGGCAGGTGCTGGCTGTTTTCGGGACTGAACACGATCAGGCATGGGGTGCGAAAGAAGAAGGATTTGAAGAACCTGGAGTTTTCGCAGATATATCTTACGTTCTGGGACAAGTTCGAGAAGTCCAACACATTTCTCGAGCATATCATCAAGTTTCGCGGGCGGGACCTGATGGATCGCGAACTGGTTATTGCGCTTAAGATGCCGTGTAGCGACGGCGGGTACTGGGAGAACGTGGCGGACCTTGTAAACAAGTACGGCCTTGTTCCAAAGGACGCATATCCGGAGACGAACAGCTCGAATTCGACTCGTTCGATGAACGGGATTCTGGCCCAGTTGCTGCGCGCCGATGCGGTCAAGCTGCGTAAGATGAACTCCCAGGGGGCGAGCTTGCGACAACTGCGGGAAGAAAAAAAGAAGATACTCGGCGATGTCTACCGTGTTCTGGCGATGAACCTGGGCGAGCCTCCGAGCGAGTTTGTGTGGAGGTACGAGCCGGGCAAGGGCAAAGACGCTAACGGCGACGATGACGGTGACGACGACGATGATAAAAAGGCCAAGAATAACAAGCAGGATATCGAAGAACTGGCGATGACGCCGCAGAGGTTTTTCCAGAAGTTCGTCGATGTCGATACCGACGACTGGGTGAATGTCTTCAACGACACGACACATGAATACGCCAAGCGCTATACGATAGCAATGTCGAGGAATATATGGGAGGGGCACGACATCAATTATGTGAATGTGGATATCGATACGCTCAAGAAAGTCGCGATCAAGTCGATAGTCGACGATACTCCGGTGATGTTCGCGTGCAACGTGAGCGTTGATCAGAGCGGTGAGTTGGGGATAATGGCGGCGGGATTGTACGATTATGATTCGATCTACGGTATCGATATGGGTATGAGCAAATCGGAACGTGCGTTGTATCGAAACGGCACGAGGAACCACGGTATGGTTCTGGTGGGGGTTGACCTCGACGGAGACAAGGCGGTGAAGTGGCGAGTGGAAAACAGTTGGGGGACCGAGAAGGGCAAGGGCGGCTACTGGGCGATGTACGACGACTGGTTCGATTTGCACGTGTATAATGTTATCGTCAGAAAAGAATACGTGCCGAAGAAAGTGCTGGAGATACTGAAACAGAAGCCGATTGCGCTGCCTGCATGGGATCCGATGCTTTAGGTAAATTCGTGGCTAACAAAGGGGATAATGAGCGAACTGGAATATAAGATTGTTGTGGGACTTGAGATACACGTTCATCTTGCGACCCGGACGAAGATGTTTTGTGGGTGTGAGTTGGCGTACGGTGAGCAGGCTAATACTCGCGTTTGTCCGGTTTGTATCGGTATGCCCGGCGTACTTCCTGTTATGAACAAGAAGGCTTTCGAGTACTCGGTTCTTACCGCGCTGGCGCTCAATTGCAATATTTCGAGTTTTACGAAGTGGGATCGTAAGAGTTATTACTATCCTGACCTGCCGAAGAACTATCAGATCAGCCAGTATGATCTGCCCTTCAGCGAACATGGACATATTGAAATACCTCTGGAAGATGGCCGGACAAAGAGAATTGGCATCATACGGGCGCACCTGGAAGAGGATGCGGGCAAGAATATTCACACTTTGGGCAATTTTTCGGCCATCGATCTAAATCGTGCCGGCACACCGCTTCTGGAAATTGTTACCGAGCCCGACATGAACTCGGCGGCGGAGGTTCGCACGCTGGCAACCCAACTGCAGCGAATCGTACGCTACCTCGGCGTGTCCGAAGCCGACATGCAGAAGGGCCACATGCGGTTTGAGCCTAATATCAATCTGCACATCACCAAAGACGGCACACTCTACAAGACGTCCATTTCCGAAGTGAAGAATCTCAACAGCTTTCGGGCGATCGAGCGCAGCGTGGCCTATGAGGCCGACCGTCAGCTTGACGAGTTTCTGGAGACCGGCGCCACGATGAAGATGGGCAACAAGCGAACCTATGGCTGGGACGACGAAAACCAGTGCACCGTCCTGCAGCGGGAAAAGGAAGAGGCGCACGGTTACCGCTACTTCCCCGAGCCGGACCTTGTCCCGGTGGAGATGAACGAAAAGTGGCTTGCCGAGATCAAGTCACGGCTCTGCGAACTGCCGCTCCAGATGCAGACGCGATTTGCCGGCGAATACAAACTCAGCGACTACGACGCAGGTGTTCTTACCGCCGATCGCTCGACCGCGGAATTCTTCGACCGTGCAGTCAAGGCAGGTGGCGACGCCAAACGCCTCTGCAACATAATCACCCAGACGGGGCTGAAAATTGCAAACGTAAAGGGATGCACTGTCGCCGAGTTGCCAATCACCGCTGAGGCATTGGCTAAACTCGCCCAAATGGTCGAGGCAGGCGAAATCAGCCCAAGCGCATCGGCCGCCATATTCGAGGATATGGTCAATACCCAAAAAACGCCTGACACAATCGTACGGGAGAAGAATCTCATCCAGAAAAACGACGCCGGTGAGATTGAGGCCATGGTGGACGAAGTCATCGCCGCCAACCCGAAAGCCGTCGCCGACGCCACTTCCGGGGGCAAAAAGAGCAAAAAGGCCATCGGATTCCTCATGGGCCAGGTCATGCAAAAGAGCAGGGGACAGGCCAGTCCCAAGGTAGTTTCCGCGATTCTGAGCAAAAAACTCGGCTGATACGGTGCACGATACGCGTACCTGCCGTGGCGATATAGTCAATAACACCCCAACTGCCGGGAGTAACAGCCTAAACCTCCACCCATCTCGCCTGCCTGCTCAACCGCGCCCGCCATGACAAGCCTTCTTGAAACGGCACCGCGGACCTTTAGTTCACTTGCTGGCGTCCGGCTTCTTCAATTCGAGTTCGTAAAGGTAATAATACTTGTACGGATTGTGCTCTCCATGTACGAATCCGTCGATCAGGTCCACCATATTGCTTTTTCGGCTTCCTTAGCTTCCTTAGCTTCCTTTGATTTTTCCATATTCTTTGTTTTTTCAGCTTTCTTCGGAACTGCAAAGCTCAGATTGACTGCGCGGGTTGCAAGCCCGGAGGCCTCGTCCAGGTATCGTCTGAAGTATCTTACCGTTCTGGAACTGACAGACAAATCGCTTAATTCCCACCCGGATCTTCGCCCATCTTCAAACACGGGGCTACACGAAAATGTGGTGGGCACAGGAGTCTGTCTAATTCCTGTCATATTCACCGAGACAGATTTCTGCTCATACTCAACGAGGGCCTTTTCAGGGAAGAGAACCTCCATACTCAGATGCTTTCCATCAGGCGAGACCGCCAGCTTACGGTCAACCGTGGGAGGCAACATCATTTCAAGTATAGTCACTACTATCCCATACGTACTCCCCTGAGAAGTCATACTTTTGGGCAGACCTTGTGGAGGAATGGATATCCTCAGGTTCGGCTGCTGCTTGCGATCTATCGTAATCATGGCATTGAAAGGCTGTTTCTTCTGCAGCAAGCCTGACAGTTCTTTCGGTTCGGCTATGTACTCAAAAC
>JAGHBX010000582.1 GCA_021160785.1 Planctomycetota bacterium
ATGATAAACTCTACGCCTGAGATGAGTCGGGCGTCCATGAATGCGACAGCGCCTCCGGCTAACCCCCCTGCCGCTCCCGCACCGGGCGTGTCCTGAATATCACAGGATAATTGCTCTCTTACGACCGCCGCCAGATTCAACAGTCCTGCTTCGAGTTGCTCGGCCATCTCGGGCGTTGCGCCCTTTTGCGGTGCGTACACCCGCGCTGCACCGCGCCTGCCACAAAGAGGATTGTCAACATCGCACAGAACCTCAACCGGTATGCCCGTCGCCTGCCGGGGAGGAATGATCTTTCTCAGCCGCCCCAACTGCCCGCCGCCAAGGGGCAACTCCTTGCCTTCGTCGTCAAGGAACGTCCAGCCCAGCGCCCCCGCCGCCCCGACCGCACCGTCAACGGTTGCGCTTCCTCCGACAGCGAGATAGACCTTACGCGCCCCGTATTCGATGGCGGCGGCAATGAGTTGCCCTGTCCCATAAGTCGTCGTCAGCAGCGGATTCCTCTGCTGTGCCCGCAGCAGTTCCAGCCCGCTTGCCGTCGCCATCTCAACCAGCGCAGTCTTGTCGGCGTCAAACCACGCAAAACCCGCCTCGACCTCCATATCGGACAGGGGACCCATCACGCGGGCAGCTATCCATTCGCCGCCGCAAGCCCGTATCAAAGCCCGCGCCGTCCCCTCGCCCCCATCAGCCATAGGCTTAACAACAACCTCAACCTCGCGCCGAACCGAAACAATCGCCCCGGCAACAATATCGCAGGCGGTTTCTGCACTCAGCGATTCCTTGAACGAATCCATTGCAACAACAATCTTCATTTTGCAGTTGAACCTGTACTCTTCATCGTTTTAAAGGCTCATCCGGTAAATTAAATGCGCCTCAAAAAAGGTTCCTGACACCTTAAATTCACATATGACAGTAGAACCCTTCCAACACTTCTCGACCAAGACGAACAGACTCCGCATCGCAAACGTCTTCAGATGCCAACCTAATGAAAGACGCCTTCTCAGTGATGTTTGAGGCAAAATCGGCTCTTCCGTAGTACGGCGCCTCAAAGAAACAGGTTCCGATGATTTCGCCATCCACTCGTGTATAAAGTTTGGCAGCCGTTTGAGCGTTGTCATGCGTGCTTTCCGTCAGCACATAACAACCTTTGACCTGCTGAGGAACCTGCTCGCGAAGCCAACGGATGATGTTGTGCGCCAAGTCTTGCACGGATTCCCCTCCGGTGTCGCTAGCTATCTCCTGGACGATTCGCCCTGCTGTCGTGTCTGTGTCTATCGTGCCGTCGAGATCGAACAACCCCTTGAGAAGCTTGAGTCTGAACGTCTTGAGTCGGCCGCCCCGACTAAGCACTATCAGCAGGCCGACCACTACGAGAGCGATCGCCAGTACGACGGCTACCGTAATTGAAATGTCATTCATCGCGATTCCTTGTCTTGCCCAACTTCTGTTTATATGGTTTCCAGATATACCCGCTTTCGGGTCTTGCCTCCGGATAACACGCCGAAAAACCACTTGGCACAGGATAATTTTATGGGGTTTGGGGGGCAATGCAAGGGCAAAAAGGGCCAATTCTTGTAGAAGGGAGATAATTAGAAATCACAAATTGTGATTTCAAGTTGTCAAACTCCCGCGCCGTCAACTCTTGCAGAAGGGAGATTGGGCGCGATGTGGAGGGGTTTGGGGCTATTTTACCGTTCCCGGGGGTGGGAAGTTTCTTGATTCGTCGTCGAGCACGAGTATCCAGTCGTTGCCGCGGGCGGGTTTGTTCGGCGGGTCGAATGTCCATGCGCTTCTGTTTGGGTATCTTGCGATATACCGCGCTGCGCCGGTGCGGGGGTTAAACCACCATGCCTTGAGATTCCTGCCGGAGACGGCGCCTAACCGCACCTTTATCGTGTTTCCCGTCGGGATATAAACGAAAATATAGCCATCGCCGCGAGTCGCCTGGACGTGGGCCATTCCGCCGGCCTGGCCTTCGACAATCAGCGACTGGTCCGGAACGCGACGGAGGAACGGACGCGACTCCATCAGATTCCTGACGTGCGTCATATCATGCGCTCCGGGCAGATCGAGGGCATCGTACCAGTTATTCCGTGCAGACGAGATGGGCTTTCGGCCGGGCGTATGCATCTGCCAGATATCGTGGCATCCGTAGGTATGGCCGAACGCGCCGGCAAAAATCGCCCACCAGGCGGCCTGGCGAACATCGAAGTCGTCAAACCAGCCGTTGGTCGGCTTCCAGTTGACCGGATGATCTTCATATCGCGGCTCGCCGTCAAGACACGGCTTGACGGGCTTGAGGTTGTAATCGGCCGCCACCTTTTCATAGTTGGGCAGATTGAACGCCGAGTGTCCCGACTGGAGCATGTTGAAGTCAAGCCATGCGTCCTCGTGAAACCATTGCGCCGAACTCCGCCCCCCCTGCGGATGGTAAGTCATCAGATGTTTTCCCCTGCCACCCTGTCTGATACCGACAGCCATCGCGCGCCAGATATCTTCAGTACCGTCGGCAACGCGATCTCCGCCAAGTATCCAGATAATGTTCGGTCTCTTGAGGTAGCGCTTGCCTAAGAACCTGCCGTACAGTACTGCATTGTCTTTGTTGAAAATGACCGGTCCCTTCCCCCAGGCCTTGGTCACCTTATCGCCCCAGGTTGGCAGCATCCCGATATATATGCCGCGTTTTTCGGCCTGGCTGACGATGTAGTCGACATGGTTGAAGTACTTGGAATTTGGGCGGGTCGGATCGTTGCCCATCAGAGGCTTGTCGCCGTAGGCATTTGGAATGTTCAGACCGTTCAATTCCGCAAGGACCACCGCCTGAATCACGGTAAAACCCTTTTGACGCCGATTCTCCAGATACTTCCTGGCCTCGTTGCGATTGAGCCGGTGAAAAAGCTCCCACGCCGTGTCGGCAAGATAGAAAAAAGGCTTGCCGTCTTCGTGCACAAGAAATCTCTTGTTCTTCGACACCTTCAGATCGCCGTGTGAAAAATCAACCGACGGTCCCGAACGGGGCGACTCATCGGCAAAGGCCACCCCCAACCCCCCCGACAGAGCGGCCAGAAACACCACCCCAATTACTGCACATCGGACGTCGACTGCATGCTTTTTCATAGTAACTCCGTTCTCCACCTTACGCGGCCAATCGAATTGGCTGCCGGCGGCTGCAAACAATCTCCCTGCCGGCATTATAGCAGGTTCGGCTGTGACTTTCAAGTCGATTGCAGCCTTTTTTGGGAGAAGTGTTGACACAGGGCGGCAAATGTGTTTTCCTATGGCTGGAAGTATGGTTATAACAATCGATAAAAGACAGACGTTTCAGCATTAAGGAGAACCAGTACGATGAAAGAGGCATTTCCAGGCATTGGCAAGATAGCGTACGAAGGCCCCGGGAGCAAGAATCCGCTGACATTTAAGCATTACAATCACGGGGAGGTCGTTGCCGGCAAGACGATGTCGGAGCACCTGAGATTCTCCGTGGCGTATTGGCACGCATTTCGCAACGGCTGCGGCGACCAGTTCGGCCAGCCCACACGTTTAATGCCCTGGGATGACGGCAGCGAGACTGTCGCCAACGCGATCAATCGCGTTCGGGCGGCGTTTGAGTTTTTTGAAAAGCTGGGCATCGGGTTCTATTGCTTCCACGACCGCGACGTGGCGCCGGAGGGGAATAGCCTTGCCGAGTCCAACAAGAACCTTGACGAAGTGGTCAAGGCCCTCGCCGAAGCCCAGCAGCGCACCGGCGTCAAGCTCCTTTGGGGCACGGCGTGCCTGTTTGCCCATCCGCGATACATGCACGGCGCCGCGACAAGCTGCAATGCAGACGTCTTCGCCTATGCCGCCGCGCAGGTCGCCAAGGCGCTGGAGGTCACAAAGACCCTTGGCGGCGCGGGCTACGTATTCTGGGGCGGACGCGAAGGATACAAGACACTGCTCAACACGAACATGGGACGCGAACTGGATCACCTGGCCGCGTTTTTGCACATGGCTGTCGATCACAAGAAGGAAATCGGTTTCGACGGTCAGTTCTACATCGAGCCAAAGCCCAAGGAGCCGACCAAGCACCAGTACGACTCGGATGCGGCGGCGTGCTATGCCTTCCTGCAGAAGTACGATCTGGTCGACCACCTGAAGTTGAATATCGAGGCCAACCACGCCACGCTCGCCGGACACACCTTTATCCATGAGCTGGAGTTCGCTGTCGCTAACGGCATCTTAGGCTCTGTCGACGCCAACCGAGGCGATCTGCTCTTAGGCTGGGACACCGACCAGTTCCCGACCGACCTTTACGACACGACGTTTGCGATGCTGACGGTTTTGAAGATGGGCGGCTTCACCACGGGCGGCCTGAACTTCGACGCACATGTCGCACGCGAAAGCTTCGAGCCGGTGGACCTCTTCCACGCTCACATCGGCGGAATGGACGCCTTCGCTCGCGGCCTCAAGATCGCCGCGGCAATCCAGGCCGACGGCGTCGTCGATGATTTTATCAAACAGCGGTACGCAAGCTGGGACAGCGACATCGGCGCAGACATAGAAGCCGGCAAGACGAGCATGAAGGCTTGCAGCGACTACGTCCTGAAGAAAGGCAAAATCGAGCCAAACGCATCAGGCCGTGTGGAGATGCTGGAAAACCTCATCAACGAATACATCTGAGGCAACAAGTAAACTCCGGGATGCAAATTGCAGCAGGGGTGGGGTTTATCCCACCAAAATTGCTTAGCACTCAGCGCACAACTTCATACTGCTTGTCTCTGACGACCAGATACGATGGCGTGTCCGGATATTTACCCGATAAGTCATACCCTGCAATTACAGGAATACCCTTTTCTGTAACAGCAATTTTTTCGCTGACAAGGTACACGCCCTCTGTCGTCTCAACGCGTGTGCGAGTCAATTTGGTGTCGCCAAAAATTTGCGCTTCCAAATTGCCTGAGCGATGGGTTGACGCCAATTGGCCCGGAGGGTAGGTCGCTTCCATGGCGGGCCCCACGCTTAGAAGTGTTCCGGCGCTTACCCACTTATAACGTTCGCTCTCGCATGGACATCCCGCCCTTTGCCCCTCTCGAATTGCAGCGCACCCGACGCACAAAAATACAAGGGCGACAATTGTAATTTTCCACAACATCTTTTTGTCCATTTTAACCTCCCTGAATTTTGATATTTAACGGTTTGCAGTCGGCGATTCCCGTTTCTATACAGACATACATTGTGACAATAACGACCCCCGTAACTTGCCCCACATTGTATTATCGGTTCAGATATGGCTGTGCTTATGTAGAAGATGCAGGATAGTATGAAACCACAAACGCATTTTGAGCCTTATGGACCGAACTATTTGCTCTTGTCGCCGCCGAATGTACGTTAGCTGCCTCCGCCTAACGACCAGACCTGTTTCACCATGCATGCCCTCAGGGAGTCAGGTGTCCGATATCCATCAAATTCAACCACCCTGCCGGGACGGGTACCCCGTGTCATTCCGACTCCCGGCGCGCCGGGAGAGGAATCCGCTAAAAGAAACATCGCCGAAGGCGATCCCACATATCTACAATCGAAAATCCACAATCTAAAATCTTACGCCACGGCGGTTAATCTCTCTATCATGGCGATGGCCTCTTCGTCGAGGGGCTTTACAATATACCCGTCGCAGCCCAGCTCTCGGCAGCGGCGTATATTGTCCGGATTATCGCTTGACGTAACGATAACAACGGGCAAATGGTCCAGCCGCTCGTCTTTTTTGATATCGGCCAGTATCTCGATTCCGTCGATCTTCGGCATTCGGATGTCAAGCAGGAGAATGTACTTGTCCACCGGCGGCAGATTCGGTTGCCCGTCATGCGTGAAAAGAAAATCCAGGGTCTCCTGACCGTCGCACAGCCAGACAATCTCATTGTCAATCCCCGCATCCCTCAGGCAATGCTTCATGAGTACAAAATGCCCCCGGTCGTCTTCGCTTATCAAAATAGTAACACCTTTGACCATACCCTGCTCACCTTTCCACTCTATTCGTACCTCAGAGTTGTAGGGTAGGCTCTTAAGCCCACCGCAAATCACTCTACTCATTCCTCAGGCGGCGGGCAGGGAAACGAAAAACCTGCTGCCCTTGCCCGATTCCGATTCCACCCGGATACTGCCTTGTTGCCTGTCTAAGATTCGTCCCACGATTGTCAGCCCTAATCCTTCGCCGTCGACGCCGTTGCGCGGCTCAAGACGATGGAAAATCTCAAATATCCTGTCGCAGTACTGCGGCGCGATTCCAATGCCGTTGTCCTGGACGCGGTAAACACTGTTGCCGTTTTCGACCCGCCCGGTAACGGATATCCTGCCTTTGCGCCTGGCGTGGAGATACTTGATCGCATTATTCAGGAGATTCGTGAATATCTGATTTGTTCCCGCACGATCTCCCATGCAGGCAGGCAGCCTGTCGACGGTTATCGAGACCCGGCGTTTGTTGGCCTCGAACCGCAGACCTTCGACAACGTCATGCATCAACTTATCCATGTCAAGATGCTCAATATGCATCTCGGCTGCGCCGAGGCGCGACACCTCAAGCAACCCGTTGATCAGCACGTTAATCTTGCCGGTTCCCGCATTGATAAACTCCAGTGCCTGTGGAATGGATTCGTCAAGCAACTGTGTTGTCTCGTCCTTCACCTCATCGGTAATGCTTTTGCGGCATATTTCCTGGAGTTTCCTGCAGTGCTGTGTAAGTTCGTCCGCGAAACCCTTGATATTAATAAGCGGGCTCTTCAGGTCATGGCTGGCGACATAGACGATACTCTGCAGTTCCTTGTTCTTCGCTTCAAGCGTTGTCATCAGTCGTTCGCGTTCGAGTTCGGCATGTTTACGCGCTGTAATATCGAAGTTATACTCGATAACCTGCTTCAGCCGGCCTGACTCATCGAAAATAGGATAGCCGTGCACTTCAAAAACCTTGGCGTCGCCGTTTTTGTCGTAGTGTACGTGTTCCACAGTCGCGGGTTTGTGTGTTTCCCTGATTATCTTGATGGGGCATGGATATTGCAGACAGTCGCAGGGGTTTTCCTTGTGGTGCGTCAGAGCATAGCACGTGATCTCCGGGTTCAGCGTGTCCGCACCGTACGCCGCCGAATTGGCCATGGCGATTGTGAAGTCATCGACGTTGATAACATAAAACGGGTGCGGCAGCGATTCGATCACAGTCCTGAGAAAATCGCCCTGCCGGCGGGCCTCGACCTCAGCCTTCCTCTGCTGCGTAATATCGACAACGACCAGCCGGATGTGTCCGCCCGCCTTCTTACCGCCCAGTTTCGGAACAAGCGTGGCCCTCGCCCAGAAGTCGGCGCTGTCCGCTCTTTTTATTCGCAACTCACAGGATTGCCGCCGCCATGTCCGCAGGAACTCATCGAAATTCAAAACAAATTTCCGGCGATCATTCGCGGAGACAAACTCGGCAAAATTCCTGCCGATCAATCTCGTGCGATCGACAAAAAGAAGTTGTCCGGACATCTGATTTGCGCTCAGAATTGTCATATCCTTATCGAGAGTCAAAAGGCCCACGGGCGCCAAGTCAAAAAAATCGCAGTATTTCTTGCGCAGTCCCTCAAGTTCCCGACGCAATCCGGTGATTTCCTCGGCGGGCGTCAAAGGTTCCTCAAGACTTGACTCGGGCTTCTTGACAGAGTCCGATACCTCCAGGCAACACGGCGCCACATGGGGGGCATTTTTCGCCACTTTACATCTTGCGGGGTCTGATTTCGAACCCCAGGGTTTCAAACGGCTTTTATTCATATTGACTCCGCGATCCCAACCTTGGTAGTAAACACGTGTTCACAAGACCCCTCCTTGCCTTTGGCGGCAAATGTTTCTTCTCCCACAGCCCCCACGGCGCTGTCCCTTACATGTTATAGTCCCAACCCATGCCAAATGTTCGCCCGGCTGCACCGCCTTTTTGTCCTCCGCAGAGAGCATTCGTCAAAAAATGTTCGATTGTGCGCATGCCCCCAGGCACGCTGCTCATTCATCCCTCAGCCAGACAGACGAACTGACCCCGCCGGCACCGCCTGCGTCCGGGACAGCACGATTGTTCCGGGCGTAGTTGGGGATCGCCGTCAATGCCGAACCGTCCGTCCAGAGGCCCTTAATAACCATCACCCCGCCTAACAAGTCGCCCTTCCACTCGGCGGTCAGCGCAGCGGCGGGACTGAGGACATTGTCAAGGTCCTGATCAATGCTCTCGGCACTGTAGATCAGCGGACCATATCGCAACGCCACCTGGCCGGCGGTGGCGGCAATTTTATCGCTGGCTTTGATTCTCTGGACCTTCATCGGCAGCACCAGGTCGATCTTGTCGCCGGCCTTCCATCTCCGGGTGATAACGGCATAACCCTTCTCGATGTGTGGAGTAACCGCTAACCCGTTGACCGAAATCGAAGTTATCCCGTCGGATTCCGGCGAGCCGGTATAGAGATCGCTAACACTGCGGTTCGGCACGCGGACCTTGACGCTGAAGTTCCTCTTCAAGGCGGGATTGACCGTAATACAAACCTCGCCGCTCCAGGGATAATCCGTCGCCTGAACCATCTCGACATCGATGCCGGCGACATCTTCGACCGTCACCGTGCTTCCGACGAACAGATTCACGTAAATGCTGTCGTCGCTCTTTGCGTACATCCACGTAGGCAGCATCAGCAGCGTCCTGGGGATGTTCCCCACGCAGCAGGGACAGCCGTGCCAGTCGTAGCGAGGTCGCCGCGAATCCAGCGGATTCTGGTAATAGAAATTCTTCCCTTCCAAATCCATCGAGCCTAAGAGCGCATTATACAGCGTCTCTTCGTACAGGTCCGCATACCGTGCGTCGTGGTATGTCATGTTGAGATTGTGCTGGAAGAATATCTCACCGCAGCTCGAGCAGGATTCACAATACGCATTGTGGCGAAGCGAGTAGTCCGGACCAAACCCTTCGGACGTCTCCCCGCTGCCCACGCCGCCTGTAACATAGTACTTGCGATTGACGATGTTGTCCCAGAGCGACATGACGGCGCTGTGGTAGTCGACATCGCCGGTTTCCATGGCGACGTCGGCCATCCCCGCGTAGGAATAGACCGCACGCACGGCATGTCCCACCGCCTCATACTGCCGGACGACGGGCACGTGACTCTGGTCGTATTTGCTGCCATTCTTACGGCAATCCAACAAAAACTTCGCCAGTTCGATATACTTATCGCCTTTGCCGGCGCCTTCCATCCTGCTCACAAATCGACCGAACCGAACCAGGCCCATCTCCATCGCCTGGTGGCCGTCGTACCATTCCTGCTTCGGTGCCGGGCCGATATTGTCGTACCAGCAGTCGGCGAGTTTCCTGGCCGCATCGTACAACCTGGCGTCGGCCTTGCCGGTCATCAGGTAGTGGGCAACAGCACACTCCAGAAAATAACCGGCGACGTATCCTTCGTGAGCACCTCTGTTACCAGCCGACCAATGTTCGCGGTCGTTGAGCGTGAAGTACGTCTGCAGATACCCATCGGATTCCTGTGCCGCGAGAATCTTCGGAATCCAGTCTTCCAGCGTCCCCCTCATCTCCTTCTGCGCCTTGATGATCTCGGCGTCGCCCTGTGGATCGACCATGAGGGCGACACAAATCGACTCGATAGTATTGTAAACCCAGGCGTTAGAGAACACATAACCTCTGTGTTTTCCATGAGGCTTGCCGGCCAGTTTGTTGGCGGCATCGATGAAGTTATTGATGCCGCCGTGCTTCAGGTCCGGGTCGGAAATCTTCTCGATACAGTGCGGGATCCAGTTGACGATCAGGGCCTTGGCCCTGGGGCTCCACAAAGGACTGTTGATTTTATAGCGTTTCGTGTCGATCAAATCCAGGTGTGTCGGCGGCGGCGGGGCAACCACCTTGACCGCCAGCGCAGACGAAGCACTCAACGCCCCCTTCCCGGCCGTCATTTTCAGTACATAGTCACCCAGCGCCGAGAATGTCGCCGTCGTCGCGGCATCGGCGGCATCGGCAAAAGCGACCGTTCCGGGACCGGACACCTTGCTCCATGTAACGCCGGCGTCTTTGCCGCCCAACGCCTTTACCTCGCCGTTGAGGTAAGTCCTGCCGCCTAATACGACCACGCGATCGACACCCGCCGCGACCGTGGGCGGAAACTCCGACGACTTGCCCGAATCGTACACCTTCCATTCCAGAATCCCGGTAGAATAGTTGCCATCGCCATCGATCTGGAGCCTGAGTGCGGAAGTTCGCACCTCGTCGAAAGTCGTCGTGTTATACTGACTCGCCGCCACTGCCAGCCCTGACGGATTCTTCACCGGCACAAAAACATTGCCCTCTCGGTACAACAGCCGACACGCCTTCGGCAAACGAACACCGCGTCGATCGTCCCACCAGTACACATCGATTCTTCTTGTGCTGATCGGACGGCACCAGTCGTACTGCACCCATTGCGTGCCCTTC